>JAHDCE010000627.1 GCA_020630045.1 Saprospiraceae bacterium
CGGGAAAAAGTCTTTACCTCCGGGATACAATCCCGAAGATACGGCCGTATAAATATAAATGCCCTAGATTTGCATGAATAAACGTTGATGCAAATCTAGATATGAAAGAAAAGAACGCAATCGTATTCGGAATATTGGCGGGGTTACTCGTCATAGGATATCATATCGGGATGTATGCCCTCAATAAAGAGTTTGTCATACATCCCGCTTTTTTTTATGGTGTTTATTTTTGGTATTTCATCTGTATGATACCCGCCGGGCTAAGGACGCGTTCGAGTCGGGGCGGATTGTTGGATTACAAGTCCGCTTTGAGAACTTGCTTTATTACCTTCCTGATAGCTGCCGTGTTTTATTATGCCATTTATTATACCTTATTCAATTATGATCCGGAATTGGTCGTATTACAGAAAAAACAATTTATAGAAGGTATCGAATGGCAATATGAACAAGGTTATATGAAGGATGAACAATATGCGGATACCAAAAAAAGTTATGAAACCGCCGATTTTTCTGTTAATGTCAAATCCATTTTCCTAGGCATACCGTTTCATATTATTGGAGGATTTTTAGTAAGTTGCCTCGCTTCTTTATTGGTTAAGCGTTGATTTGTCGTGAGTAAAGTACCTGAAATATCAATTGTTATCCCCTTGTTTAATGAGGAGGAGTCTTTATCCGAGCTTGAATCTTGGATTAAGATGGTCATGCATGCCCATTCCTTGGATTATGAAATCATTTTTATAGATGATGGAAGTAAGGATAAGTCCTGGGAAGTGATAGAACAACTTAGGACAAAAAATACAAATGTCCGAGCGATTAAATTCAGGCGGAATTATGGAAAATCGGCGGGTTTGAATACCGGCTTTCAAGCCACGCGAGGCAGAGTTGTCATTACGATGGATGCTGACTTACAAGATAGCCCGGATGAAATTCCCGAATTATATAGAATGGTTGTTGAAGAAGGATATGATATCGTTTCCGGATGGAAGAAAAAACGATTTGATCCGATTTCAAAAACAATTCCGACCAAGTTGTATAATGGTGCCACACGAATAATGAGTGGTATTCCGCTACATGATATGAATTGTGGCCTTAAAGCGTACAAAGGGGATGTAGTGCGAAGCATCGAGGTCTATGGAGAGATGCATAGATATATTCCGGTTATCGCCAAAGCCGCGGGTTTTACTAAAATAGGAGAGAAGGTGGTCAAACATCAAGCTCGAAAATATGGAACTACCAAATTCGGTTTAGAAAGATTCATTCGGGGTCCGTTGGATTTATTGTCGATTTCATTTATGAGTCGATTCGGAAAGCGACCGATGCATTTTTTCGGAGTTTGGGGTATCATTATATTTTTTATCGGCTTTCTAATATTATTGTATTTCCTGATTGAAAAATTGTTTCTTGGTGGTTGGGGGGCTGCCGATCGTCCTTTGTTTTATGTAGGAATATTGACGATTATTCTCGGAACTCAATTTTTTCTCGCTGGTTTTCTTGGAGAGCTTATCGCACGAAATTCGCCGGATCGAAATAATTATTTAATAGAGAAAGAAATTTGATATTCTGATTTCTAATCAGGGATAAGCTTATATGATTCCAAGTGCTACTCCTGTCAATTCTTGTCCGACCAAGGGCGAATTTTTAGACTTGGAAGCAATCATGTCTTCTTGAAAAACATACTTTTGGGTAGGGTTGAATAGCGTGAATCCTCCAACTGCACCTTTGGTAATGACAGGTATGTCCAATCCGAATATTTCTCGAGGTCTCAGGGCGATTTTATCAATAATGGTTTCAATTCCTAAAGATGCTCCTAGGTGTCGGTTCACCAATCCGAAGGTGGATTCCAATCCAATCGCTCCGAATTCCGCATAAGGAAATTCCAAATCTTTGGCCTCTTGATGCCAAGGAGTATGGTTGGAAACGATGCAATCGATTGTTCCGTCCCTCAGTCCGTTTCTCAAGGCATTGACATCATCCATTTCCCGTAAGGGAGGAAGGACTTTGAAATGACTATTGAACGTTGAAAGTTCTTCATCCGTATATACCAAATTCAAGGCGGCGACAGACGCGGTGACTTGGATACCTTCCGCTTTTGCTTCACGGATTCTTTGCACACCCCGTGCAGTAGAAACACAAAAAGTATGGACTTTCGAATTCGTATATTCTGCGAGTCGGATATCTCTAAGGATCATCAGTTCTTCAGAAAGGGTAGGGATTCCCTTCATCCCTAATGACGTTCCAAGAGGACCCTCATGCAATTGCCCGCCACTGGAAGTGGCTTTGTCTTGTGGTCGATTGATAATGACACCACCGAATGGTTTTACATATTGAAGTGCTCGCATCATCATACCATTATCGCATAATGGATGGACACCATCTGAAAAAGCGATGGCACCCGCGTCACGCATATCGTACATTTCCGTGATTTCCCGTCCCTCGCAATTTTTTGTAACGGCTCCTATCGGTAGAAAGTTTACAGGCAGTTGAAGTGTCTCGTTTTGGATATATTTTATCCTTGATTTATCGTGTAGGGTAGGGATTTGGAAAACAAGCGACTTGGGTATAACCACCGGCTTCTGCCGCCGCTGCCGCGGACTGTAGGTCTTCTCGATGT
>JAHDCE010000628.1 GCA_020630045.1 Saprospiraceae bacterium
AGCAAAAATACCCGAAAAGCATATTCCCTAATTATTTATGGCCGGGTACTTATTATTTGAATAAGAAAAATCAATTTAAATACAAAAGCCCGATACGAAATCGTATCGGGCCTTTATTTCAATATTATCCTTTATCAGAATATTACATATTTCCAATTACTTCCGAACCGAATTCAGAACACTTCAACAAAGTGGCTCCTTCCATCAAGCGGTGGAAATCATAAGTCACACGTTTTTTATTGATAGCGCCTTCGATTCCATTGACGACCAAATCAGCGGCTTCGGTCCATCCCATATAGCGGAACATCATTTCACCGGAAAGGATTACGGAACTCGGATTCACTTTGTCCAAGCCCGTGTACTTAGGAGCGGTTCCGTGGGTCGCTTCGAACAAAGCGATACCGGTTTGATAGTTGATATTGGCTCCGGGAGCGATACCGATACCACCGACCATAGCGGCCAAAGCATCAGACACATAGTCTCCATTCAAGTTCAACGTAGCGATGATGGAGTATTCTGCCGGACGGGTTTGGATTTGCTGCAAGAATGCATCAGCAATTACATCTTTAACCAATACCGCACCATTCGCCAAAGCGGCATCTTGTGCTTCGTTGGCAGCGGCTTTACCTTTTTCGGCAGCTATACGATCGTATTGTGCCCAAGTGAATACCTTATCACCATATTCGCGTTCGGCAAGGTTGTAACCCCACTCCTTGAATTTACCTTCGGTGAATTTCATGATATTACCTTTGTGAACCAAGGTCACAGAAGGCTTTTTGTTGTCAATCGCATATTCTAGAGCACTACGAACCAAACGTTCCGTACCTTCCACCGAAACCGGCTTGATTCCCAAAGAAACGGAATCGGGGAACCTGATTTGGCTCACGCCCATTTCTTCGATCAAGAACTTTTTCAATTTATCCAATTGGTCGGTACCGTTCAAGTATTCGATACCCGCATAGATGTCTTCCGTATTTTCTCGGAAAATCACCATATCCACTTTCTCGGGATGTACGGAAGGAGAAGGCACTCCGGAAAAATATTGAACCGGACGCACACAAGCGAACAAGTCCAATTTTTGCCGTAAGGCAACATTTAAAGAACGGATACCTCCACCGACGGGAGTCGTCAATGGGCCTTTGATGGCCACCAAATATTCTGAAACGGCATCCAATGACGATTGGGGTAACCATTCGCCGGTATTGTCGAAAGCTTTTTGTCCGACTAATATTTCTTTCCATTCGATTTTGCGGGATGAGCCATATGCTTTTTCAACCGCCGCATCAAATACACGAACAGCAGCCGCCCAGATGTCCGGTCCGATACCATCTCCTTCGATAAAAGGGATGATCGGATTTGTGGGTACATTTAACTTGCCGTTCTGAATCGTGATTTTTTGTCCACTCATTGGTAAAAGACTTATTTTGATAGGTAAATACGTTGTGTAACAAGTAATTTTGAATTTTGGAAGTGTGTTTTGTTCCAAATCCAAGCCTCAAAATTTCAAACAACTTATCACACAGTGTAGTAAATTTGCTATTCTGTGCCCGCTTTCGCGGAAAAGCGACACAAATGTAAGAAAAACGATAATTTTAAGCTACAAAATCAATGTATATGAAGCGACCGAGCCAGATCTCACTACTTTATATTGTTTTTTTCGCCTGCATATTGTGGGTGTTTGCTTGTACTCCTAAAAAGGAGGTAACGGATACGACAACAGAAACGCCTGCTCCGAAAGTAACCGAAGAGCCCGTTGAATTGGAAGGGAGTTGCTCTACTACTGCGAAGGTGGTTGATTTCAGGGGGCTATCTTCTTGTCAGTTCCTTTTCCAATTGGAGGACGGTTCATATTTGATGCCGCTCATCAAAGTGGTGGAATTCGATAGAAATCGTTTGGAAAACGCGAAAACCGTCAGTATAGATTATTCCCGCTTCAGCGGAATGAGTACTTGTATGAAGGGGACTATGGTCAAAGTTTCTTGTATCAGTATTCTAGAGGAAGGCGTTCCTGAGAAGGGGCGGTATTAAAAAAATACCTTCATTACAAAATTTAACTACGACAAATGAATCCGAATCTGGATCCGAATAAAGAAGGGCTTGAACCAGAAGAAGTCCAACTGGAAAAATCGCTTCGCCCCAAGATGTTGGGCGATTTTACCGGCCAACCCAAAATCGTGGAGAACTTGGATATTTTTATCCGGGCGGCCAGGCAACGAGAAGAAGCCTTGGACCATGTATTGTTGCATGGACCTCCGGGTCTCGGTAAAACGACCTTGTCTCATATCGTAGCCAACGAACTGGGAGCGGAAATGAAAATGACTTCGGGACCGGTGCTTGAAAAGCCCGGTGATTTGGCCGGCTTGTTGACCAATTTGAGTACGGGTGATGTGTTATTTATAGATGAAATTCACCGACTCAACAATGTTGTGGAGGAGTATTTGTATTCGGCGATGGAGGATTACAAAATCGACATCATGATCGATTCCGGCCCCAATGCCAGAACCATTCAAATCTCCTTGAACCCTTTTACATTGGTCGGCGCTACTACCAGGATGGGATTGTTGACCGCTCCGATGCGTGCTAGGTTCGGCATCACCTT
>JAHDCE010000629.1 GCA_020630045.1 Saprospiraceae bacterium
ACCCTTAGAAACCAAAATCATATGATGCGTTTTAGTTGGTTATTGGCCCTCCTTTTTTTGGCTGGGCAGGTTACTGGACAAGTACTTGATCCTGTAGATTGGAGCTTTGATTCGAAGCATGTTGAAGGACAAGAGTATGATCTTATATTCAACGCTGACATAGACCCAGGATGGACGATTTATACGCAGTTTCTTGAAAATGAAGACGGACCAGTCGCCACCTCCTTCGAATATGACGCGGGAGACCACTTTTCTAAAATCGGAAAGACCAAAGAATCTGGAAACAAGAAGACAGGATACGATGAATACTTCGACATGGAACTCACGAAGTTTTCGAAGAACGCCACGTTTACGCAACGTGTCAAGGTTACTGATCCTTCTAAACCAATTACAGGTTATTTAACGTTCATGACTTGTGATAAGTCGAAATGCCTTCCGCCGGAAGATATTGATTATGAATTTACCGTCACTCCCCCTGCAGCTACTGCAGAATCAGAACCGGTAAAACCGGAACCAACTCCTAAACCGGTAGAAGTTGCACCAAACAAACCGGAACCAGCTGTTCAAGAACCGGTTAAACAAGCACCGCTTGTAGTTCCCGGAGCACAATTCCCAAACACAAAACCAGCAGATGCATCGGAACCTGAAAATCCGATCAACGAAAAACCAAAGAATCAACCAGAAGAAAAACCGAAGGCTTCCGACGAAATGGAACATGCTGACCGAAGCGTCAGTAGTCAAGAAGAAGAAAAAGACGGAGATACAGAAGAGGAATCAACGTCGATCTCGAGCGGAATCCTAGAGCCTGTAAAAATTAACCAGTCAGTTGTTAAGATTGATGAGAACACGTATGACCTGACTTTTGATTTTGCTATTGATAAAGGCTGGCATACATACGCACAAAAGCAGGGAAGCGATGACGGTCCCGTTCCGACGGAATTCAATTTTGACGAAGATGCAAATGTTGAGCTCGTTGGTGAAGTCAAAGAAATTGGCGATCGCATTGATGCTTATGACGAATATTTCGATATGGACGTTTCGAAATACAAGGATCAAGTATCCTTCGTTCAACGTATCAAAGTAAAAGACGCTGACAAACCGGTTATGGGTTACCTCACGTTTATGACATGTGACAAAGCACGTTGTCTCCCTCCCGAAGATGTCGATTTCGAGCTTATCCCTTCTACAGGTAAAGTTGCTTCGGCTTCCGCCGGAAGTAGTGATGGATCTCACGCATCTGATCACGGAACTGCTCACGGGGGAATGACGCTTGCCGAGCGAAGAGCCGCTTTGGAAAAACCTAATCGCTTTGACCGAACATTAGAAAGTGACAGCTGCGATTATAAAGAGGAGAAAAAAAGAAGCAACCTTTGGTTGTTGCTCCTTGCTGGTTTCGGTGGAGGCCTCATAGCCCTTGTCACGCCCTGTGTGTGGCCGATGATTCCGATAACCGTTTCCTTCTTTACGAAAGGGTCGGGAACTCGAGCTAAAGGAATTAGAAACGCTTTGCTCTACGGCCTTTCGATTATTGTTATCTACTGTTCAATCGGAATGCTAGTCACCGCGACATTAGGTCCGGCGGCATTGCAAGCGATGTCTACCTCATGGTTCTGGAATCTTTTATTCTTCGTCGTATTTGTGATTTTCGCGATTTCGTTCTTTGGATATTTTGAAATCACCCTTCCTGCCTCATGGGCAAATTCAGCGGATAAAATGGCCGATAAAGGAGGAATGATTGGAATCTTCTTCATGGCATTCACGCTTGCACTCGTATCCTTTAGTTGTACTGGTCCGATTATCGGAACTGTACTTGTTCAAGCTGCACAAGGAGCCAAACTTGGACCGCTCATGGCGATGTTCGGATTTTCTTCCGCCTTAGCGTTGCCGTTTGCTTTGTTTGCCTTATTCCCAAGTTACTTGTCAAGTATGCCAAAATCTGGAGGCTGGTTGACAACGGTGAAAGTTGTACTTGGTTTCTTAGAGCTCGCACTTGCACTCAAATTCTTGAGCATCGTAGACATGACACAAAAATGGGGCGTCTTGAAATATGAGCTGTTCTTAGGATTATGGATCATCATTTTCCTTGCTATGGGGCTTTATCTCTTCGGTGTATTCCACTTCAAGAAACCAGTTGGCCCGAAAGCCAAAATTCCATTGGCACAAAAGATCCTCGGAATTGCCAGCTTTGCCTTTGTTGTATTCTTAGCTTCTGGGTTAATGGTGCAAACAAAAACGGCAGGAGATATTACATATAAAACCTACAAACCACTTCCATTCCTAAGTGGATTGGTGCCACCTACGTATTACAACTTCTTCTTACCGAAAGCAGATTGTCCGCACGGGTTGGTCTGTTATCATGACTATTTCGAAGCACTCGAAAAAGCGAAATTCGAACAGAAACCCGTTTTCATTGACTTCACTGGATATGGTTGTGTGAATTGTCGGAAGATGGAAGATCAAGTATGGAGCAAACCTGACATCAACAGAATGCTAAGGAACGACTTCGTTATTGCGTCTCTTTACACGGATGAAAAAATAAAACTAGCAGAAGAGGATCAGTACACCACAATGGTTGCTGGTAAGATGAAGAAAGTCCGGA
>JAHDCE010000630.1 GCA_020630045.1 Saprospiraceae bacterium
TAATATTGAAGTTGAAAATTATTCCAAACAAAAACAGCGATTTCCGGTGTCGGAAATCGCTGTTGACAAATTTTTTCCATGCTCCTTCTTCCTTCGAGGACAAAGGTATACTTCATTAAGTAAACATATCTTTCATCTTTTGGAAAAAGCTTCGATCCGATTTGCCGGGCGATGGATTGAAGTTAGAAGACGATTTCAATTTTTCCATCATTCGCCGTTCTTCGTCCGTCAATTTTTTGGGCGTCCATAAATTGACATGTACCAATTGGTCGCCTTTTCCATATCCTTGGAGTTCGGGAAGGCCTTTTCCGCGTAAGCGGAATATCTTGCCGGATTGCGTACCTGCCGGTATTTTAATCTTAACGGTACCTTCGATGGTCGGGACTTCGACGCTGGCTCCTAGTGCCGCTTCGGCGAAATTGAGATACAAATCATAAATCAGGTTATTGCCATCACGTTGCAGTTGCTTATGTGCTACTTCTTCGATAGTAACGATAAGGTCTCCGCTCGGGCCGCCATTTCGACCCGCATGTCCGTATCCGTTCATGGACAGTTGGATTCCTTCATTGACACCTGCCGGAATTTTGATTTCGACAACTTCTTCGCCCATATTGCGGCCTTCCCCTTTACAGGAACCGCATTTGGCGGTAATCATTTTACCTGAACCGTTACAAGTAGGGCAAGGAGCCGTAGTGGCCATTTGTCCTAGGAAAGTTTGGCGAACTTGCCGCATGAATCCCGAACCGCCACAAGTAGTACAACTGGATACCGCATTCTTGTCTTTGGCTCCCGATCCGCCGCAAGGTTTGCAACTTACTTGCTTTTTCAGTTTGATTTTTTTGGTGACGCCATTAGCGATTTCTTCCATAGTTAGTTTGACACGAACACGCGCATTCGATCCCCGTTCGCCACTTGCTCTTCTGGTCCGGCCTCTTCCGGCATTACCGAAAAACGAATCGAATGGACTACCTCCGTCTCCGAAGATATCTCCGAATTGAGAGAAGATGTCTTCCATAGTCATCCCTCCGCCGCTATATCCGCGACCTCCTCCGCCTCCTTGTTCGGAAGCTTTGTAATGATCGTGTCCTAAACGGTCGTACCGTGCTTTTTTATCCGCATTACTGAGCGTTTCGTATGCCTCCGCCGCTTCTTTGAATTTCTTCTCGGCTTCTTGGTTGTCCGGGTTTCTATCCGGGTGGTATTTCATCGCAAGTTTGCGATAAGCCTTTTTGATTTCTTTGGCATCGGCGGATTTAGGAACGCCTAGTATGTCATAATAATTTGCCATAACTCACTTATTTACCGACCACCACTTTGGCGTATCGGATGATTTTATCTTTGAGGATATACCCTCGTTCAACGGTATCGATGACTTTTCCCTTCATCTCATCATTAGGAGCCGGGATTTCGGTGATTGCCTCCATAGTTTCGACATCAAAGTCCTGCCCCGTAGATTCAATCGCCTCTAGATTGATCTTGTTCATGAAAGTCAGGATTTTTTGGTAAACCAACTGGACACCTTCTGTGAAAAACTCATCGGTAGCGTCGTCATCGTGGACTTTTTTGGCCCTGTCAAAATCGTCAAGGACAGGCAGCAAATCTGTCAGTGTTTCCTTGGCGGCGGTTTTGGTCAACTCCAATTTTTCGCGGTTGGTGCGTTTCCTGAAGTTGTCAAACTCCGCTAAGAGTCGGATATGCTTGTCCTTAAGGATTGCATAATCCTGCTTCATTTTTTCAAATTCCGATGTAGATGCAAGATTGTCATTGCTGGTTTCTTTTGATTCAACTTTCTCTTTTTCAGTTGATTCTGTTTCTTTTGTCTCTTGGGTTTCGGTTGTTTTCTCATCTAGGACGTCATCCTTTTCCAAGGTGTCCTTTTTTTCATCTTTGCCCATACGGTTGAATATTTTTTTGAAATTCATCATAGTTAAATGGTCAAACTCTTTGCCACATCAAAAGATGGGACATAATGTCAGGTGCAAAGGTACGTTTAGCGATTCATTTATAGAGGCTTTCAACAAGGTCTATGATAGTATTTTAATAATAACATCAATGATAGTTTTTATTTCGTTCTAGCAAATGCTACCTTTGAAACAGAGAAGAGTCCGAGGATATTCTACCCTTATCCAGCATAATAATAAACATTGAGTTCTCATGAGAAACGTTAGCATCCTGATTTTTACTTTGTTGTTTACCCTTTCATTTTCCAATTCTGCAATGGCGATTATTGGAGACACTGCCAGTGCGTCTACTGTTGCCGAGATGGAGACTTCTGTGCCCAAAACAAAAAAGGGATTGAAGACCTTGCTCAAGGAGAAAAAGAGTGAAATAAAGGCACTCGTTAAGGATGTAAAAGCAAAATTCAAAAAGAAGCGTAGGTCGCCGGGTAAAACTGTGATGTTGATTGCCGGGCTAGCTGCCTTGTTAGGTATCGGAATAGCGTTTTTATTCAATGGCATCATTGCCACTATTGGAGCATTGTTATTCGCCCTAGGGTTGGTTACCTTGGTGTTTACTTTCTTTTTTGCATTTGGTGCTTAGCAACAGTCAAATAATAACTTTGCGATTTGACTTATGTTCTTTTTACTTTATACTTC
>JAHDCE010000631.1:0-1252 GCA_020630045.1 Saprospiraceae bacterium
AAAATACCCGAAAAGCATATTCCCTAATTATTTATGGCCGGGTACTTAATTGAATAATTTAATGCATCCATTTGTTGATTCAACAAGTGGATGCCTTTTTGTCCATCTCCGTTATCTTTTCTTCGAACCACGACTTTTTCGGAAGGGTCTTCGATTCGGAAACACGCTTGGTCAAAGAAACGTCTGAGTAAGAAGGTATGACTTTCTTGTTGTTCCTCCATTTGACCAATCGAGACAATGTTGAATTGAATTCGCGGTACAGTGACTTATTTTCTGGCGATAATTGCTTTTTCGTCGCCAAATCATCCAAATGCCGATTGAACGAATCGATTTCACGTAATATGAGATCGGGCTTTTTGTCATCGATATGGAGTTGGTAATACAACTGTAATTTTAGCATCCGCGTATTTAAGTCCATTCCATCCTTGTGCTCTTCCAATAGAGATATGTTCCGTAAGGACTGTTTGTAATTTCCTTGTTCAAACATCAACCTAGCCAGGTAGGGCATCTTGTTTTTTTGACTTTCCTCAGAACTACAAGCCAAAGGTGTGTTTTTTATCAACTCCTCCGCCTCTTTGTTTTCACCGGCCATGAATGCGATGGTAATGATGTTTTTAAAAATTTGGGGTTCCATTTTTCCATAAGTCAGCAGTGCTCCTTCAAACATGAGTTTTTTATGAGCTTGGTAAGCAAATCGTCCACCCGGATCATTACCTTTTTTGAGGTGACCGACATAACGATTCAGAAAAATATTGGACATAATATTTGAGGCCGACGAACTGAAATGATGATTTTCTTCTAGGAACAAATCCAGGGTTTCTTCCAATTTTTCAAGTGAAATTTTCTCATTTTTCAAAACCCTCAAAAGGTAAGAGTATAAGGAATCGCATGTTCCGTCATTCGATAGAGTACTAGTTTTGACCTCATGTTTTTTTCCGGTATAACTGATGCGATTGATTTCGTTCCGCTCCATTTCGTATTGCTGTTCCACAGCCCTGACATAATCCTCGAACGTGTCCGTCATCTTGTCGAATTGATTCGCGATTCCTTTTCGGGTTCGCTCTCTTTTTACACGTCCTCTCGCATAATAGTGGATGTGCTCAAGTTGCCATTTTTGAGAATAATATTCGGTGTCTTTCGCCTTGTTTTTTTCAAGGCTTTTTAGATGCCTGTTACGGGCTTTTTCATATTGTTTTTCGTAACCACGATCAGCCAAGGTTTTTAAGGACAACAGTTTTTTTTCGGTCGGATG
>JAHDCE010000631.1:1262-2595 GCA_020630045.1 Saprospiraceae bacterium
TTTTCATATTGTTTTTCGTAACCAAGCCTTTTAAACAGTTTTTTTTCGGTCGGATGCTTCCGCAAATGGACAATGATGAAATATTCTTCGATGAGCATGGTCAATTCCGAAAACAAGTTGTCCAAATATTTATCATTCTTTTCTAACCATTGATTTCCTAGGAGCCGTTTCAATAAAATTTCCTTGTCTTCCTTCTGCAATTCGTACTTGGGATGATATCCGATAAGCAGTTTGAATAATTGACACAAATGATCCTTGTATCCCTGTCCCATACCCGATATATATCGACTTAGACTAGGAATATCTTCTTTTCCCAACTGCTTCAGTAATTGTATGATTTTTCTTTGTTGCAAAGATGATTTTTTTATATAAAAAAATGAATAATTTGATTTTAAATAATTGATTCTTAATATTAAATGATTTATTTAAGTGTAAATAAAAAATGAAAATAGGTATAATTTTTCGCTTTCCCAAGTCCTTCATCCTGTCGATATTGTGATTAATTAGTAAAACCCACATTTGAAAATGAAAGATTTGAATTATGCAGAAATGAAAGATTTTAGAAATAGGATGCCCAAGATGTTCGAAGCATATTGTTATGAAAGGGGAGTTGAACCGGACACTCAAAACTTAATAACATATTTGCTGGACACCGAAGTCATCCAACGATCTAAAATCCGAAAGTTCAATGTGATTAATGAGTTCAAATTACAACTTCAAGAAAACGGTAATATCAAAACCCACGCAGTTAATGCGGTGGCCAGCCGTTTTGACCTGTCCGACAGAAGTGTCTGGGCGATTATCAAGAAATATTTTTATTGAGTTACTGAATTTGACCAAAAATCCAAATGAATACCTGAATGGAGTTTATGTACTCAATCAGAAGTAATCCGCCGCATGAACTATTTGATTACTCTAGGGCGGGTACTTAAGAAACCTCTATGCATCACCTTACTCCAAGGACAACTATTATGTGCTGATTTAGCATAGAGATGGGATCGTCGCCGTAGGCGAAAGAGCCAGTCGGCGATCATCCTGCTCGGGTTCTATGTATAATTGAATTGAAAGGAGAATAAGAGGAGAGACCGACAAAAATGTAACTGTATTCAATCGCTTGAAAGAATATGGTTTAGTGATAACCGAATTTGATGAATGATTCGAAGATCACTTGACAGAACGGCATGCAAAATCAAAATCCTACTACGACTACGGTGAGGAAACACGGCAAATAAGTACTCGGTCAAAAGTAATGTATAGATACAGGCGAGAGGATTTTTTTGGTAGTCAAGGCGTGAAAACCGCGCATAGCCTAGCTACGCAAGGATTTTCACAA
>JAHDCE010000632.1 GCA_020630045.1 Saprospiraceae bacterium
AAGAAACCATTCATGCCAGTATAAGCGGAAGTGGCGACATCGAGTATTATGGTTCACCATCAGAAGTAAAGGCAAAAAGTTCAGGATCGGGAGACGTGATAGCTGCTGAGTAAGCTCAAATTAATAGGATTCACCTTTATCTCACCCCTTGTATCAAAAATGCAAGGGGTTTTGCTATTCCAATTTACTTGTAGTGGTTTCAAATTCTATTTTAAATCAAACGAATTCTCATCGCCAGGGAAAATCGTGTAATATCGCCGTATTTTGTTCAATATAATGAACGGCTTTCAATTTGCGGTTGGGCGATTGTCAATTGCCTGTGCTTAAATCACTGTTTTTTAAAGCCCTTGTATTTTGGCATGTCTTTAGAATATGACTTAGGAAAATCAATTAATTATGTCTCGACAAAACACGCCTACTTTTAGAATGACCCTACAGCAACACAACGCACTCAAGGGAACCAATGAATTCGTTGCTGAAAGAATCTGCCAAAGCGCTGACTTCGATTTGAAAGATTACATCGCTTATACTTATGGATGTATCTCCCTGGTAGAGCGCCCGGATTCCGCCCTGGAATTGCATTTGAAGTCTGAAAAAATCCTCGACAAAAAATCCGAAAACTTCGGACTGTTCAGGCATTGGTTGGACTTTCGCAAATACCAGAGGAAAGGATACCTTCTCAAGAAAATCGAAAAGAATTTATTCGGAGGAAGAACGCCCTTTTTATGGAAGTCAAAAAAGATTCATGATGAAAATGTCAATAAGGAACAATACCAAGTGGAAATAGAAATTTCTAGGGAAGAAAAATATTTCGTTTCCTTGGATGGGGAACGATATGATAAACTGTTCCTCTTCCCCAATACGATTCAATTGCGTAAACATTTGGACGCCCTTCACACACTGAAGAAAGCGCCGCTCCGACATCATCAGCCCCTATTACGGCTCTTTGGTCTGACCGATAAGAATACGGACTATTTTGTCGATAGGATGGACTATGACGAAAGGGTTGACCTCGACGAGTGGAATATCCTCACCGATACCGATAGGGATGGAACATTGCAACAGCGACAATTCGTCAACATGGCATTACAAACCCAAGACTTCGCTTTGCTAGAAGGGCCTCCCGGTTCGGGAAAAACGACGACTATAGTCGAATTGATATTGCAATTAGCGGCTAGGGGAAAACGGGTTCTACTTTGCTCGGCGACACATGTCGCGGTGGATAATGTAATCGACCGGGTACTCGAAAAAGAAGAGTGGAAAAAACTGGTGACACCGGTGCGAATCGGAAACGAAGGAGATATCAGGAAAGAACGGGCGAGAGCATATCAATACCACCGGCTGACAAAGACCAAAAAGGAATCTCTGAGAAATAAAATCACTCGTACTAAAAACAAAAAAAGTCGACAACTGCTATACGATTCCTTGGCTTCCGGTTCAAGGGAATTCGATGAGATCATCCTTGATTCCGCCAACTTGGTTTGTGGTACCATGATCGGTATTTTATCTCATCCTAAAATCAGGGAAGGCGGACTCACCGAAACCTTTGATGTGATGATAGTGGACGAAGCGTCGAAAGTGACTTTCCAAGATTTTCTAGTGCCGGCGTTGTACGCTAAAAAGTGGATATTGGTCGGAGACATACAGCAGCTTTCCCCTTACGTAGAGGATGATTATGTAAGTCACGCCATCCATCAAGAATTACCGAACAGAAAATTACAAGATGTCGCCAAGCATTATTTCGAATTGCGAAAAGCATTGGATAATGATAAAACAGGTAGGTCGGTCAAAATATTTATCGCCGACAAAGATTTATCCCCTTTCGGGGAATTCGTCCGCCATTTTCCTGACTATGGAATATTCAAATTGGATGCGAAATTTAAAGCTGAAGCTAAACAAATAAAAGCCTTGAATGAAGCGGACATTGTGTATTGTGTCAATCATCCCGAAAATTTTAAAAATATAGATAAGTATATACATCCCAATACCAAGGCTGAGGTATTCGAAGGTGAAATAAAAGGGGAACGATTCAATGCAATACAAACAAAATTGCATCAAGGAAAAAATGGATATAATTATTCATATACATTTTCCGCAAAGGAGAACAAATGGTCGAATATGGTAGCCCATTGGTTGTGCCAATCTTATCAGTATAGAAACTCTCCCAGTGAACAAAATTATTTCAATACGAGATTGAAATGGTTGGTGCCCGGTCGAGCAATTTCTTCCTTGTCCAGAGTCAGGAGAATGAGCATGCCTTCCGTGTTAGAAATGCTCCAACACGGTATCGGACAAAAGGGAGAGAAGGATTACCCCAAGGCGATTTATGATGGCTTCCACCAACGTGTCAAGGACGTTAAATTCATGAGTTTGGAATATCAACATCGGATGGAAGATGAAATCGCGGCCATCTCAAGGGAATTCTTTTATAATAATAAAAACCTCCTCACTGCAAACACCGTTACCGGAAAACGAAATGTAAGGAAAAGGAAAAATCCACTGGCGGATTTAGAGCAATATCAAAACGAATCCAAAGTGATTTGGATGAACAATAATTTTAAAGATACAAAGGATAAATGGGGCAATG
>JAHDCE010000633.1 GCA_020630045.1 Saprospiraceae bacterium
GAAGGAGCATTCCGCAAGGAATCGGATATATATTCTTTTCTATCCACTGGGCGTGGGGTATATTTTACACCAAGTACAAATGAAGCGATATTCGCACCATAATTTGGTAATTGTGACCCTCCGTTTGAATAATGAGTCAAAGCAATTCCCCCCTTGGCTAACCATTGTGCATGAAATTGTTTTTCAACTACAAATTGAAATTGGGTGATGTTATTCAAAGTGCTCCCGATGGCATTGTTGTCAGGGTTCTCAATGATATCATAGTGGCGGGTAAGAAATGCGACGCCCGCTCCGATTTGAACATGCAAACTCCAGTCATTTTTCCGATGAATCGGAACGGTCAGATTTGGTAAAACGCTTATTGCGTGGCCTAATGTTTTAGGATTTCCCAAGTTAAAATAAGATACTCCTATCCCTAATTGGGGGTATCGCCTGAACTGCTGCCATCTTTCCTTACCAAAGGTTTGATATTTCATATTGAGTTGCCAACCCAAAGCGGGTTGAGTCAAGGTGAAAGTCAGTTCGGATGTATGCTTAAAAGTGCTACCTATATGAACATCCGATTCAAAACCCCAATTTTCTAATTGAGCCGATGCTACATGGCTCAACAATAGAAAGAAGCCAAGGACCACGAATCGTGCCCCGGATGATTTTAATTGACTAAAATATTTAAACAGCAACTTGTCCACAACAATTAAAACGGTGAGGTTCGGCTCCGTAAAAAATCAACTGCCTTTTGCATATCATCATGCTGGATTCTATCTCTCTCCATCATCGGTATTTCCTTCCGAAAATCCGTTAAAAAAGACTCTATAATCGGAGATGATTTCTTAGGTCGTCTAAACTCAATCGCCTGGGCAGCAACAAGCAACTCAATGGCAAGCAATGACTCTACATTTTTCACCACCTTATACAACTTCGTCCCCGCATTCGCAGCCATACTTACATGGTCTTCCTGCCCATTGCATGAAACAATGGAATCTACGGACGCCGGCGTACAAAGCTGCTTGTTTTGACTAGCGATAGATGCTGCGGTGTATTGCGGAATCATGTATCCGGAATGCAAGCCCGCGTCTTTTGTCAAAAACACGGGTAAGTTCCGATGACCTCCGATTAGTTGGTAAACTCTCCTTTCGGAAATAGCTCCTAATTCAGATAAAGCGATGGCTAAAAAATCAGAAGCCAAAGCCAATGGTTGAGCATGAAAATTACCACCTGACAGTATGGCGTCATCATCAGGAAATAAATTGGGATTATCAGTCACACTGTTCATCTCGGTTTCTACTACTTTCGACACATATCCGATTGCATCTTTACTCGCCCCATGAACCTGGGGGACACAGCGGAATGCATATGGGTCTTGGACATGTGCTTTCGGGGTATGGGCTATTTCGCTTTCGCTCAATAAGGTTCTTATATTTTTGGCCGTCGCCAATTGACCATCATGTGGACGAATCAAATGCAGGCGTTCATCAAAGGGGCTCAACTTACATTCAAAAGCATCCATTGAAATCGCTGCAATTAAATCCGCCCATCGAGCGATTTTTTTTGCTTGTAGAGATGACCATAATGAATATGCCAAAGAAAACTGGGTCCCATTTAACAAGGCCAATCCTTCTTTCGCTTTGAGGCGAATAGGTTTCCAGCCCATTTGTTCATGAATTTCCAAGGCAGAAACATTTTCTCCTTGGTATCGCATTTTTCCTTTACCAATCAGGGCTAGACTCAAATGTGCCAAAGGAGCCAAATCGCCGGAAGCCCCTAGTGAACCTTGTTGGAACATCAAAGGCAATGCTCCCACATTGTAAAATTCCAATAGTCTTTTCAACACTTCAGTCGTAATCCCGGAATGTCCGTAGGACAGACTTCTAATTTTAAGCAATAGAATTAACCGGGCGATTTCATCTTGTACCTGTTCGCCCATCCCGCAAGCATGAGAAACCACCAAATTGTATTGAAGGTCTTCTATTTCTTCATCCGTAATACGGATATTGCACAAAGAGCCGAATCCGGTATTTATACCATAATAAAGTTCTTGAACATCTGTCAATTTCCCTTCCAAATAGGATCGACACTTCTCAACCCTTTCCTCTACTTCTTTGGTTAAAGAAACTATTCCTCCATTATTCACAACTGAACTTACATCCGATAAGGTCCAAGGCTCTTTGCTAATTTGATGTGCCTGTTTGTCCATAAAAATTCACTTCAAGGATTTGTACCAAAATCTTGCCCCTTATTTCAAAATGAACATAGTTCAAAAACAAACTCCTCTGCGGGTTCAAGATTAGAGTCCGAAAATTACACATTTTTAAAATAGATGTTATCACGAAAAATTGAGTATAGCCAAACCGTTATTTTGGAAATCCACTTCGTTATTCCCCTTAAACGTAGCTAAGGCTATGCTTCGCGGCGAATGCCTCGTCTATTCCCTAAATAACGATTCGTCTTTCATACAAAAAATTTCGTGATAACATCTAATGTCGACAGACAAATTCACCTCACAATGCATTTTCGTTTTTCGATTTTAAAATTTCCGCTCAGAAAGATGAAAATAGTTCAATGACTTTATCCTAAGCCCGGA
>JAHDCE010000634.1 GCA_020630045.1 Saprospiraceae bacterium
GGCAATCCGATCACCACCGGACAAGAAAGGTAATTTTTCTCCAAAAAAAACGGCAGGATGAGCATTCTCAATCAATACCGGACTTTGATCCGCCAATAACAAAAAAGCCGTGGGTCGTTTCTTGGATTTGACCATCTCCCGCCCTACCCCTTCATACGAGACGGAGTCCGAACTTTGCCCGTTTCCTTCGAACGAATTCGTCTATCTTTTTATTCGAAATCGGAATATAAACACCAACACATTCTTGCGGAACGGCTCTGCACAAAGCCAATGCCCCCCATTCCCAATTCGCTAGGTGGCCGGCCAGCAACACCACGCTTTTTCCCTTACGGGAATAGGCTTCGAAGACTTCTGCATTTTGATAGGAATACCTTTGGGACAATTCTTCCTCACACAGGGAAAAACCTTTTATCATTTCTAGGAGAATGTCTAAAAAATGTCGATAAAAGCCATCTGCAATTTTATTGACATTCCCTTCCGGGAATGCTCTTTTTATATTACCATGAACGACTTTTTTGCGGTAACGCAACACCTTAGAAAAGATAAAAGCCAACACATCACTCACCACATATAAAATCGAAAACGGAAGCCAAGAGCAAAACCCTACCACCATCCTCGTTAATCCGTAGGCCAACTTATCCATAAAACTTGAGGTCGATATCCATAATCGGAATTAAAATTTCGACGCGGGTCCCTAGGGGAGCGCCGGTATCATCCTTCAAATCAACATAGGTAGTTTTCAACTTTTTCTGAACCGCATCCGTCAACAAATCCAGTCGTTGCGCGGTAATATTCGTTCCTAGGGAACGGTGGTCGGCGTTTTGATATTCTTTTTGACGTGCAAGCGCGGCCTCCCTTCCTATTCCATTGTCTTCGACGACACACATTAATGTATCATCATCCTCTAAACGGAAGGAAAGTTTGATCCTTCCGGCTTCTTGTCCTCGGACACCATGTTTCAAGGCATTTTCAACATAAGGTTGTATAATCATCGGCGGTACTCCCATGATATCTTCCTCGATTTCGTCACCGATATCTACCGAGTAACTGAAATCATCCTTGAATCTGATTTTTTCGATAGAGAGATAATCTATTAAAAACTTGATTTCATCTTCCAAGGGAATCACATCGAATTCGGAAAATTCCAAACTGCGACGAATCAACCTTGAAAAACGAACGAAAAACTTCGTCGCCTTTTCAATGTCGTTATCCGAAATATATTTTTGAATGGAGTTGAGACTATTAAAAATAAAGTGCGGATTCATTTGCGCCTTGAGCGCTTTCAATTGCAGCTCGACCGCTTGCAACCTAAAAAACTCCGCTTCGCGATTCTTCTTTTCCGCTTGGTATTTGACCTGTAATTCGGCAATGGCCCGATCCTTTTCTTCATCAATGAATTCTTCCCGGACATCACTGTATTTTACTTGAAACTCATAGGCTTTTTTGTAATCTCCCTGCTCCTCGAAAAATGTAGCCAAGTCTTGATAGATGGTAGAAATCTGTTTGTTGTGTCCGGATGTCTCCGCTAAATCCAAGGCCTTCGTAAAATGATCCAATGCCTTTTGAGGTTTGTCGATGTCGTGATACAACAAAGCCCGATATCTTTCCAATACCGAAAAGTTGAATTCATCATCCAACCCTTCATTGTGTCGGCGATACATTTGCTCCGCATAGTCATACATCTCCTGAGCATTGTCGAATCGTCCTTGTTGGTGGTAAATCCGCCCAAGGTTACCGGAAGCTCCCGCTCGGGAATACGTACTGATGTCTTGTGGACAAGAAGAGATCGCCTGCTTGAAACAAGTAGCGGCGCGATTGAAATCTTCACATGAGGAATAAGCGTTGCCCAAATGCAGATAATACCATGACTTCCGCATACCGAAGCCGAACAAGTCGCAAATATCTATGGCTTTCAAATAAGCTCCAATGCTGTCCCGTTTTCGGTCGGTCTCCAAATAAACCCAACCAAGGCTACTGTATATCAAGGAGAGATAATAATAATCCTTTATCGTCTTTTTGACCTTACCATCTTCAATAATGCCCCTAGCTTCCAACAATAAATTGATGCCTTGCTTGTATGCAAATCTCCTAGAATAGAATATCCCCTTTCGACAAAGGATACGCGCTCTTAGGTGGGGATATTTTGAATTGCGCAATAGTTTTTCGGCTTCTTCGATATGGCTTTCGGCCTCCTCCAATCTATCCAAACCGAATGAAATCCCCGACATATCTATCAGCGCATCAATTTGCTTGGAGACATATCCGATTTCGCGCTGGATGTCCAATGCTCGCCGAAGATGGGATTCGGCGGCGGGATAATCGTATATTTTATTTTCTAAAAATGAATGTAACAAATGGTATTGGGCGACATACTCGGAGGTCTCTTTCGTTTCCGCTTCGTCCAACAACATCGGAAGGAGTTCTTCCGCCTTGTCCGTATTCCTAAATGTGTAGTATTCCGACAAAAACTCCAGCACTTTCAATCGCTGCGCCTTGTTCCTCACGCCGGGCAGTCTCTCCTCCAATTTGGAGGCGGTGGTTTCAAACTGTTCGGCTATCTTATGCATATAAT
>JAHDCE010000021.1 GCA_020630045.1 Saprospiraceae bacterium
TTGAGTTTGCGGAAGCGCATTTCGAATGAATTATAATCTTTCAACAATCGGTTGGCACCGGGTGGAGTCGGTTTCATATCCGACGATTTCGGTGCTTCCATGTTGCCATTCCTCCGCTTCATCCAACGTATCCCCCAAACCAATGGAAAAATGGAACCGTAAATGTAATATTTTGAACGGACACCAAAGGTAGCTTTCTTCAATACATTTTGTAATGATGGAATCGTATATCTTCGATAATGTCCCAAGTAAACATCATGTCCCGACCAGACACTCATAAAAGCCGGAACGGTTACGAAAAACCAAGCGGCGTTTCCCAGTCTCCGCTTGATGTCTTTCAGTATCGCCAAATCATCTTCTATGTGCTCGATGACATCCATCATAATGACCAAACAATCGGATGTGCCTTCTGGAATAAACCGAACTTTCTGAATGATTTCGTCTTCGGTCCCGATCATTTCCGCTTCGGTATAATTGATGTCTACTAACCAAACTTTGGAAATATGTTGAGGATAGGCTTTCTGCAATTCGCGAGCGAAAAAACCCGAACCCGCACCAAAGTCAACAATGACCCAATCCCGTTCGGGAAAGTCCCCGACCAAATCACTAAAATATCGGAACAAGGGTATTTTCTTGGACTGATAATACCAATGTGTTTTGGGATCGATGCCATTTTGCAACTCCTTCAAATCCATTGTTTGTTCGTCTTTTTGTTTAAAAACCGATAAACTAAAGATAATCCATCCTATTTGTTTAACCGTCGTTCCCGTTCTATCTTTTTCATGGTTTTATCCATGTCCTTTTTCAGTTCGACAGCAGGCTTATAACCGGGGTCAATTTTCAAACATTGTTCAAGATGTCGATAAGTGCCTTGGGCATCCGCTGACATCACCGCTTTTTTCGCACTAAAATAATGATGTAGCAATTTATTACCGGCCATGCTTGCAATTTGTGCCCCCATCATATATGCGCTTTGATTTGATCCGCCATAGATGGCGAATTTTTCAAGATGGGTCAATGCTTCTTGATAATTTTTTTGACTGCCTTCTAAGGCAAATAATTCCAAGTAGGAATCCGGGTATTTATGATTGAGAGAAACGATTCGTTCGAATGTCAGTTTCGCATCTTCCAATTTACCGGAGCGCTGTTGGTATTGCCCTAATAAAATCAACATACTGATGGAAGTATCCGACAGCGGCACACCTTGATTTAGTTTTTCTTTCGTTTTTTGGGCGTCATCCATATTCAAATAACACCTGACGGCTCCTTGGATGGCGACATCATTATTCGGATGTTGGGCGATTTCTTTTTCGAATAGTGCTGCGGCTTCCTCGAGTTTGCCCTCACGTTCTGATAAAATCGCTTGGTAACCGTAATTGATGCCCCTGTTTGAAACGGCGGTCAACGGAACACCATCCACTTTTTCTACATGCACGGTTTCGGAAGGCCAGACTTCGCTTCTCAATAAATTCATATCTATGAACCTTGAGCTGTAAACATCGTAATCACTTTCAACTTCAATCCGTTTTCGGAAGTTGGCGAAATTGACCTTTACTTTTTTATCTTTTGGCAAATCTTTATTTAAATAATATAAAAAAGCGGACGTATTTTCAGGGCCCCGCAAATTCGACCCGATTCGTGGGGGTTCTCCTTGTTTGAATTCGCTTGTATTGTTTTTCATCCATTCAGCGACACCCCTTGATGAAACCATCCAATAATCAGTTTCATAATAGGTATAAGCCCCTCGGATGCCACCTACCGTTTCATTAAAATATACATATTGGTAAGGGTGACTTCGAATAATCCACCAAGCGGGTAGTGCTAGTAAAACCAATAATAAAATCGAAACGCCCCATTTGCCCGCTTTCGCGGGAACGAAAGAAGGAATTTTCTCCCAACCCCAAGCAGCCAATATGACCAAGGAAGGATATACAAATAAAAAGTGACGGATACCGTCGTATAATGCCGAATCATTAACGATGGCATACACCGGTGGAAAAAATGCTGCAAAAGCGACTAAAAGGAGCGGCAATCTTTCCTTAATATTGAATTTATAACCGATTAATATCAATGAAAATAATACCCCCGTAATCAAGAACAACGGAGATGAAATCAAAAACCATTTGGGAATATAGTACCAAGGCAAATCGTCTGACCAATAATGGCTTCCCTCAAACAACAATCGAATACTTGTGGAAAAATTCGACATTTCTCCCAAGGCTTCAAAGGGATGGGAAAACGGCGCTTCTAATCCGAAAGGCCAGTACAATAGTCCGCCCAAATATCCCAATACCGATACGCTGACAACCGTTAATATACCTCGAAAAAGCTGCTTGGTATTTTTCAATAATACTCTGGCGTCATGATTCAAAAAATTACCGGCTAATACAAATAAAAAGAAGTAAGCCAATAGCAATATTCCCCCTACCCTGACATTGATGGCAGCGGCGATTCCCAAGCAAATCATCAGTACCGTTTTGACACTGATAAAAGGCAATTGGCGGACGAACCGAACCAAATATAAAAGTGTAAACACATAAGCGGCTGCAAAAGGAATATCTTTAGGATTATTCATACTGTGCCCGAATACCCTAGGAGACAAAAATATGAATACCAATGCCAACAATCCCACTTTCCACTTACCCGAAACTTCCTTTGCTGTAAGTCCTGTGAATATCATCATGAAAACACCTACTCCCGCATTTAAAAAGTGTCGGGTATCATATGCATCCCAAGCACTTATTTTTTGGCTGACCCAAGCAGATATATAATCGAATAATCCACCATAATAATACAAATTACTATAGGTCAACGCTCCCTTATCCTTTCCATTGGATTGAAAATATTTTAAAACCAAATCCCCATATTTTTTCTGCACAGGTTCATCCGCCGTTATTCCAAAATCAAAACTTAATATTGGCATAAGGATGGCGATAAAAACAGAAAGCAACACAAAACCCAGCCTGTAATATGAAGGGTCATTCACATTCCATTTCCGCTCTTTTATTTCCCGTAAGGGAACAGATATAAAATGAGAAAAAAACAAGCGAAGAGCAATCCCGATAGAGGCGACGAACATCTTCAGGGCATCCGGCAATAATTTGATTTTCGACTCGGCGACATGTGTCCACTCCAAGGGCATGGATTTCAAACGGACATGATCCAACTTGGCGCTCAAGAGCAATTCAACATCATGTGACCATCCGACATTTTTTAATTTCGAAAATAATGACTTGGCGATTTTTGCAGGATAGAGTTTAAATCCACATTGGGTATCCGCTGTCGGCAAATTCGTTAGGAATTGTACGATGGCATTGTAGGTCAGACCCGCCGCCCTTCGAACGAAGTTCGCATTTATTTTAGAATGAACATGTTCACGAGAACCCAGATAAATCGTCCGGTCATCGAATTGATGATTCAAGGATTCCCACCATTTCAATAGCTGTTTTGGGGAGGCCGCCATATCACCGTCTAAGGTTAAAACAAAATCTCCGGAAGCCACGGCAACCCCATTTTTCAGTGCGGTTCCTTTCCCTTGGTTTTTTTCTAGTAAAACAATACGGCAACCTGCATCTTTGGCCCATGATTTTGAAAAAGCGTCAGCCAATAAATCGGCAGTTCCATCCGAACTGCCATCGTCCACCGCAATTATTTCTAATCTACCACCGGCTTTTTGATAAGCCGCACAGAAAGATTTCAGCTCGCGGATAGCAGCATCCAACCTTTCCGCTTCATTGAAAAAAGGTAGAACCAAGGACAGAAAAGGCAGCTTCTCCATCGCTTTTTGTTCCACGACGGGTTTTTCTACCACATCTTTGCCCCTTTTTTTAGGACTGGAATAAGCCTTTTGCTTCCGTTTACTCATAATCTGTCCGGTTCATTTTCTATTTTCGGCTTAAAAATATTGTATTTTTTCTATCCTTCGTAATTTTGTGCCCTATTCCCCTTCGGGAAACCATCATTCAGAAATTTAATGATATGAAACCTGCCTTATTCTTTTTCTTTTGGTTGTTCACGATTTCCACACTAACAGCCCAATTGCCCAATACGGAGGTTTGGTTGTTTAGCTACCGAATGGAAAACGCGAACGACTTGACCATTTATCATCCAAGGCTATTGACCTGGGAAAATCGTGGTGGATACAACAACCAACCTCACTTCATCAATAACGAAGTGTATATCACCCGCTCTTTCGGAAATAATCAAACGGATATCGTTTCCTACAACCTTTCCAAAAATACCAAATCCAGGGTCACCAACTCCAGCCTCAGCGAATACTCTCCGACATTACATCCTGATAAAAAGCATTTTTCAGTGGTTCGGGTTGAGGAAAACAATGACCAGAGACTTTGGCTGATGCCTTTGGATCGCAGCGACCAAGGCGAAGTCGTCGCCCCTGAGATTACGAATGTTGGTTATCATTGTTGGTTAAATAAAAACGAAGTCGCCCTGTTCTTAGTCGATGAAAGTTCAGGACATGAAATCGTTATTTACAATACTTCTTCCAAAACTAAAAAATCCATCGCCACTAATGTAGGCCGTACCATGAAACGAATGCCGAACGGAGATTTACTTTTTATTCGGAAAGGAAATTACGGCAAATGGTTTTTCAAAAGATATATGATGGCGAATAACCGAAGTGCGACCATGGGAGAAATTCCGGAAGGCTCGGAAGATTTCGACGTATTACCTGACGGCGACATCATTCAAATCAGAAAAGACGGCATCTTCGTTTACCGTACGGGATCGGACAGGGGATGGAAAAAAATCGGAACGATTCCAGCTTTTCTCAGAGGAAAAATCACTAGGGTAGCCACGGACGACCGAAGGCTGGCTTTAGTAGTCAACAAATCTTAATCGGACGCTAGTAACAAAGTATGAAGCAGCAGATTACACAACATATCATGATGGTCCGCCCTGCCAATTTCGGATTTAACGAAGAAACGGCGACCAATAATGCATTCCAAAATCCTGAAACGAATTTGACCACGGAAGAAATCCGCGAAAAAGCCATTCAGGAATTCGACGGTTTCGTTCGTAAACTTTCGGACAATGGAATTCGGATACATTTGATACAAGATACTGACACTCCTAGGAAACCCGATGCGGTATTTCCAAATAACTGGGTGACATTCCATCACAATGGAACTGTTATCACCTACCCTTTGAATGCGGTAAAAAGACGTGTGGAACGACGCGAAGACATCATTGATTCCATTAAAGAAAAATTCGATATCAAACGTAGGGTTCGATTTGAAGAGTATGAAGGAGCCGGAAAATACCTAGAAGGAACGGGCAGTATGATTCTCGATCGGATACATCGAATCGCCTATGCCTGCATCGGCCCTAGAACCGATGAATATTTATTCGAAGAATTTTGCAAATGGGCCGACTACAAAAAAGCCCAATTCCGCTCCATAGATGATGCCGGACAGGATATTTATCATACCAATGTAATGATGGCGCTAGGAGAATCCTTCGTCGTTATCTGTTTGGATACGATACATGATGCAAAAGAGCGTTCCGTTTTAGAAAACATGTTCAAGGAAACGGAGAAAGAAATCATAGAAATTTCTTTGGAGCAAATGAAATCTTTTGCGGGCAATATGCTACAAGTCCGAAATGAAGAAGGAAAAACATTCTTGGTCATGTCGGAACAAGCTTTCAAATCCTTATCAGATGAACAAGTAGGGCAAATTGAAAAGCATACCAACATCCTGCACGCTCCGCTTTATACCATTGAACAATTCGGTGGTGGTAGCGCTAGATGTATGATGGCGGAAATTTTCCTTCCGGAAAAAGAGTCCGAGGTTTCACATACTGTTGTGTAATCAATCCGAATAAGTCGGCACTCCCGGAGGAAATGTTGCAGCAACATGATGATTCTTCTTCCAAAGGATATTGATATGTTCCATACCATCGTATTGGGAACGTGAAGTCAACATACGACCATCCACACAAATGCCGTTTGACGCGGAGTCCGGTTGATTGAAGTCAATGGGCTGCCCCTTGGCAGTGGTCAACAAACAATCGAATTTCTTTTCCATATCCAAATAATACGCTATTGACATCCCCGCCAATCGTTCGGTATTGGACAGATAGAGGTAAAATTTATTGTATCCTTCATTCTCTGTTCTATTGCATTGATAGATGTGTTTTCCGGTCAAGGAATCCAAGGAAAAACAGTTGAATTTTTCCAAATATTTTTCAGGCAGTCGTTTTCCGAACACTAGGGTTTCTTCTCCGAATTTAATCTCCGGACGTTGGGTTTCGAATGAACCGCAACCCAAACAAAAAAGAAGGAAGATAAATGGTATCAGGTATTTCATGATACAAATATAATTACACCTTTACTTTGAACGGAAACACTTGGTATATGAATAGGAAAAGGTCCCGGAAATTTTCCGAGACCTTCACCAAAACATTTAAAAACATTGTGCCTTTTAGTTGACACATCAAACAAAAACGATTCTTGGGAAAAGTTCTGATTTACTAATTGAATACACTATGCAATAAGTTCTTTGAGAATTTGAGATTGAATTTTATCTAGAAGCCGTACCGGTAGGATTGGTATTGGCTGCATTGTTGGTCATATCATATGCAGTATGATCTGCCGCTCCAGCAGGAACACCGCTCAACAAAGGCTTTAATGTAAATGGAGCGGGAGAGTTGTCCGGGCTAGGCTCTATGGAGATGACGACAGTCGCACCTGACAAATCAGTAGGGAAAGAAAGTCCGGCAGGAGCATTCGTCAAAAAGTCTTCACCCGGGAACGCAGGGCCTCCGTTCGGTCCGCTGTAAGGAGCGGCGTCATCAGCTCCGCCAGCATCTAGGAACCGTCCGGTAGAAAGCGGTTGTCCACCAATCACCGCCCATCCTTCATACATCCAACCGGCAGGCAATGTCGGCAAATCCAATCCGGCTCCTGGTCCGGCAGCAGGGTCTAGGAACCATACTCCGCTCAATTCATCGGATGTCATATCATTTGTTGGTGTCGCTAGGATATATTTTCCTGTAGCTCCTGTAAAATCAGAGCCTAATGCAGCTCCGTGGCTGACTGTCAATGGTGCTGAAGTTCCTGAGAAATCACCGGCTAATACGTGAACATCACTAGGAGCCGGGTCCGGGTCAACAGCTGGCTCTATTGTCAATACAAAAGTCGAGGCATTGGACAAATCGTCTGCACTTACGGTAAAAGTGGTCTGAGACATCGTACCCGTAGCATCTACTGTAAATACACCAGAAGTGACCGCGCTACCATCTACGATCAACCAACCTTCATAGACATAATCTCCTCCTAGATCTTCTAGGCCGTTAAAGTTGAGTCTCAATTCTTCTGTGCCGCTATTGTCATCATCATCTGAACAAGATGAAAAGGCGAAACCGATAAAAAGGATGAATGCTAAAAAACTAATTTTTGATAATGATTTCATGATACATGATTTTTGTTGTGAAGCGGTTCGTAACTATCATTTCGAAAGGGTAGTTAAAGCTTCGTTTTAAAATGTTTGATGATTTGGCGGGGAAGTCATTTCCTCCCCGATTACAAACACAAATTTAGTCCTAGGGTATCCCAGCGGCTTCACGAAAATATCACAGAAGTATAACGGTGCGACCTACTACTATTAAACAGTTGATAATCAATTTAAAAACAAGGAGAAAAATTATTTTTTAGCGAAAAAAAATTTAGAATTTCAAAAAATCGGACTCAAATTGGAAAATGATCGCGTCCGCAGTCCGACAAGAATTATTAAATTGGAATAGAACCGTGATAATTCTGTGATATTTATCCCACAACTTTGTAATTAAGATTAATTCCGACCATATGAAAAAAGTACTTATAGTAGAAGATGACATCAATATTGTCGATTTGCTTGAAATTCATCTTAAAGATTTGAATTGCGACTTGACCAAATGCCATGATGGATTGTCAGGGATGTCCGCTATATATGAGAACAAATACGACCTCATCATTCTCGATTTGATGCTACCGGGAATGGACGGCTTGGAGATTTGTCGAAAGACAAGAGCCCGTGATATTCACACCCCGGTATTAATGCTCACCGCCAAATCCGAGGAGATTGATAAGGTCCTAGGGTTGGAAACCGGAGCGGACGATTATCTGACCAAGCCTTTTAGTGTCCGGGAATTCATCGCTCGTGTAAAAGCCATATTCAGACGGACGGATATGAACCGCCAACCGGAAGCGAATCCAAGTAAAGGGATTTTCCGACACAAGGAATTGACTTTGGATATTGATAAGCGAAAGGTCACATTCGCCGGAAGGCGGATAGAATTGTCTCCGAAGGAGTTCGATTTATTGGCGCTCTTAGGTACGAATCCAGGCAAAAGCTACAGTCGTCAACAAATATTAAATATGGTATGGGGATATGAGTTCGAAGGATTCGAGCATACCGTCAATTCCCATATCAACCGCTTACGCGGAAAAATAGAACCGGACCTTTCCAATCCCCAATACATATTAACGACCTGGGGCGTGGGTTATAGATTCAATGAGGAGTTGTAAAAATTGTCTTTCAAGTTTAAAACAAATACTATGTTTTCGGATTATTCAAATCGATTATATTGGAAAATTGCCTTAACGCTTATTTCAATATTAGTTATTCTGGGTGTAGGTTATATGTTTATCGCTTCCTATACTTCTAATAAATATTTCCAGGAGGTCAACCAGCGTTTGTACGGGGGCATCGCAGAGCATCTGGTCAAGGAAACCAAGCCCTTGGTCAACGGTGTGCCGGACACGACGGCCACGCACGACATCATGCATTCGATGATGGTCATCAATCCGAGCGCGGAAGTTTATTTATTGAATCCGGAAGGAAAAATCATCGACTATGTCGTCCCCTATAAAACGGTAAGGCGGGAGCGGGTGAATCTAGAACCTATCCAACAATTCATCAAGGACAAAGGGCAATGTTTTGTGATGGGAGACGACCCTAAAAACCCGGATGAAACGAAAGTATTTTCAGCAGCCCCCATTTATGAAAATGAAAAACTGACCGGCTACGCTTATATCATATTGGCGAGTGAAGAACAAACGGAGGTCGCCTCCTCCCTATTCAGTAGTTTTATCATGAGAAACGGGTTGTTTATGTTTTTGCTCGCTCTAATCGGTAGTTTGATATTGGGTATGATTGCCGTTTGGTATATCACTAGGAGTTTACGACGAATCACAAGTACGGTGCGCCGATTTAAAGAGGGTGATTTATCGGCCCGAGTACCACAAAATGAAAAGGGCGACTTGGTCATGCTCGCCGATACTTACAACGAAATGGCGGATCGGATTGAATCCAATATTGAAGAGATAAAAGGTGTAGAAAGATTCCGTCGTGAATTAATCGCCAATGTATCGCATGACCTCCGGACACCACTCGCCATCATGCAGGGTTATATCGAAACCATGTTGATGAAAAAAGACAACATGACTCCCATTGATTTGGACAAATACTTGAATATTGTTTTCGACAGTTCAAAAAAGCTGTCATTAATGGTGACGCAATTATTTGAATATTCAAAACTGGAGGCCAACGAAATCAAACCTGAAAAAGAGAAGTTTTTTGTTTCTGAATTGGCTCAGGATACCGCCATGAGGTACCAAATATTAGCAGAGAAAAAGAACATTGATTTGAAACTCGATGCCGAACCCGGATTACCAATGGTATTCGCGGATATCTCTCTGGTAGAACGGGTCATTCAAAACTTATTGGACAATGCGTTGAAGTTCACGCCTGAAAATGGAGAAATAAAGCTCGTTCTTAAACATGCCGATAAAGGTGTTGAAATCCGAATAGAAGATTCCGGCCCGGGTATTCCAATGGATGAACAACTCCATATCTTTGAGCGATATACGCAAACTGCTGTGGGCAGGAAGAAAAAATCAGGTGCCGGTCTCGGTCTGGCTATCGCTAAAAAGATACTAGAAATCCATAATTCGACCATTAAAGTTACTAGTCAGTTGAATCAAGGGACGGCGTTTCACTTTCAGTTGGCGGGGGTGGAGTGATGAAAGTGAAAAGTGAAAATTTGATAGTGGAGAATTAATTTCTTATTATTTTTTGGTGATACTCTTTGTCTCCTATTTCAATACTAATGAAATAACATCCGGCAGGATAGGGCATTAAATTCACTAATGATTTAGGGTTGTTTATTTGTTTTAATTCATTTCCATAAATATCAAATATTACAATTTTTGCAACTTGAATTTCATCGGGCCACCGTACAATTCCATGAGTGGGATTCGGGAATAATGCTATTGGATTCATTTCATTCAAATGTTCTACAGGAGTGGAGACACAAGCTGTTGTTGGCTCTTTACCAAGCATCATAGCATCTTGAAAAAAATCGAATTCAGAAGGAAAGTTATCTACGCAAGCATACTCAATATTAAATGTATAAAACAAAGACAGAAAGGAATGCTCTCCTCCATTTCTAATGCTCAGAGAATCAAGGGCATCTCCTAGGTCAGAGAGATAAATCGTATCTACTATAGGAAGATCAGAAACATCAACATAACTCAAAGAATAATTACTCCCTAAGAACAAATAAGTCAAATGCTGTAGCCCTAACCCCTCCACCCTGTCAAGGGCGTCCAAATGGGTAGCATTCAACCATTCCAAATTGGGAAACCCTGACAAGTCATTCAAACTCGCAATATGGAATTCATTGGACAAATCATCTATTTCTAAGCTCGTGACCTGCTCGGCTTCCTCTATTGATATTTCATTATCTCCATCAAGGTCTACCCCTGATTTTTGTAACAAATATGATTTTAATTCATCATCTTGAAACACCAAATTTTGAGCATATAAAAACAAGGGACTGGTGACCACTAAAAAAAGAACAATACTATTTTTAAAGGTAGGATATTTCATTTCGTATCGGATTTAATTTCCTTTTAATTCCTGCTTCAATTCCTTGGGAAATTTTCCCGTTTTACGTTGGATAAAATTGGAAAAAGAAGATTGTGAATCGAATCCGAGGGCGAAACCGATTTCTTTTAATGAAATATCTCCACCGGATACCATTAGTCTTTTGGCTTCCAATAAAATTCGATCATGAATAACAAGTAATGCGGTTCTACCCAAATGTTTTTTGGTGAGTGCATTCAGTTTTTTGCCTCCGATGTTAAGTGCGGACAAATAATCGTCCACCTTTCTCCAAGTATTGAATTGTTGTTCTACCAGTTGTAGAAAATCAAATAATAAAGGATGAATATTTTCTTCTTGTTCGGTCGCTTCGAATAATTTTAATAATAAGACCTTGAGATATGCTGCCGCAATTTCATGATTGAATTCCGTTTTACCACGTGCCAATTCTAATTCAATTTTATCCGTTAAATCCATCGCTTCTCGGAATTGGATAAAATTGATATTAAACTGGGAATGATAGAGGTAATTCCAAGGCAACATTTTATTCACTACAAAGTGATTGGTAAACTGTATGAGTTTACCATTGGCGGAAGCCGCCCTTTTCATTAAATGAACTTGCCCCGGACAAACTAAATAAATTTCATGGGACTTGATTTCGTATTCTTCAAAATCTATGATTTGGCTTCCTCCTCCGGTTTCAAAAAACATCAACTCAAAATAGGTGTGTCGATGTATCTTGCTAAAGTCATAGGGATTGACATAATCAACCGGCTCCACCACGATGTCCGTGGATTGATCCAAAAGTTGATGAGTTGGAATGATTTGTCCCATTTTGTATGAAGGTGACTTCGCCATATTTCAAAGTTGTCATGAAAAATGGTTGAAGTAAATAACGAAAAGTTCTAAATCCTTTTCAATTTAGGTCAAAAACACCTTCTTGTAAAGTGAGAGAACGACTATTTGCCTCCTAAAGCCCGCCAGCTAAATCCAAGTGCGAGATAATTCATCCGATAGTTCAACCCGGTTCCTAGGGAGAAATCGAGTTGGAAATTGGGATTGACCAAATAAGTGAAGCCGGTATCAAAGCTCGCTTCCCATTGGTCGAAATCGACCCAAGTGCCATAGGGTTCTATATAAATAGTCGTTTTGGAATTGACGCCTATTCCTAGGGCGCATGTGTATAATAAATTGCCACTTCCCTCTCCGAAATAGCTATATCCCAAATTATAGCCCAATCCCAATTTATCCGTCAAGGAATGAGATACCGAAAGTCTATTGATGGTTCCGTAATTATCGCTTCTCACCTCGCCTGATCCAGATGGTACTGACAAGTGGGACAATATAGCCATTTGGGTTTTGGCATCCGGCCCTCCGGCAATCCATATTTTAGTACCGATTTCGAGATTGCTGATTCCCTTCCAGTTTTTATCCGCCGCCTCCCACATTTCAAAGTTACTGACCAATCGGAGCTCAATCCAATCCAATAAACCATATCTGAATAAAGTATTCGGTGCTACAATTTGGCGGAAAGAAACATCATTGCTTTCCGTAAATGACAACAATGTACCGGCTTCGATTTGGAATACGCCTTTGCCTACTGCGGTCGCTCCTTCCGTTTGATCGGGTCGGTCGGTAGCGATTTGAGCAAAAGATTGGCTAATAAAAAATAAGATGAAGACAATCGGAAGGAATATGCGTTTCATATATTGGTCTTTTTTGGCAAAGATATACTTCCGGGGGAAATTCTTGTATAAAACCACTACTTGTAGTAGTATGACCTTTCATTGATATTCACGAAATTTGTAAAGGTCGAATCTTCAATTTTTATAATTGACAACAAAAACACAAATATTAATCGCGGATGATCATGAGGTCATCATCTCCGGCATGGAATCCATGCTCGGTGATGTTGAATGGATAAACGTCAAACGGAGTGTCTCCAGTCCGGAAGATTTAATACCGGCCATCGGTCTTACATCTCCTGATGTTTTGATATTGGATGTGAATATGATGGGAAAAAACACCCTTGATATCGTTCCGGATATCAAAAACCAGTTTCCTGAATTGAAAATCATCAACTTCACTTCTTATGATTTACCGGCTATTCGGAAAGAAGCGAAATCGGTTGGCGTTGATGCTTTTCTATTAAAGAACTGCTCTAAGGATAAATTGGCCTCTACCATATTCAATATTTTAACCGGGGAACACAAAGAAAAAATATTGCCATTGATATCCGCTTCCGAGTTGGATCGTCTTCAAGACACTTTTGAAATCACACAATCGTTATCCGAACGCGAACTCGAAATACTGAAGCTCGTCGCCTTGGGAAATACAAGTCAAAAAATCGCGAATCAACTCAATTTGAGTAAACATACCATTCAATGGCATAGAAAAAATATCATTCAAAAATTGAATTTGAAATCGGCCGCCGAAATGATACGGTTCGCCCATCAACACAACATCGTTTAATCCTTCTAAATATATATCCAAAAAACATAAACCCGAATTCTGTCTCCGACCTCGGAGATGGAATTTTTATTTTCCGTCAAATGCGATGATGTGTGTTTTTCCGCCTTCCGGCGAATCTTCATATTGAAATAATCCGTTCATAATTTCCAGCCTTGAACGGATATTTTTCAAACCGCTACCATTCAACATTCCTCTATCAAAATCATAGGATTGACCATTGTCAAAATAAAATAAAAAAACTTGATTACCCATTTTTTTTATTTCAATACTCACCTTATTTGATTGGGTATATTTGATGGTATTATTCAGTAATTCGGAAACGATATGATAGAGATGTTTTTCTTGATTTTTTGACAATGTAATCCCGGTTTCAAAATCAATATTAAAATCTATTTCATCATGCACCAATTCCAGATTGAATATCAATTCATCCAAGGCTTTTTCCAAGCCCAAATCTTGTAAGACGGTCGGATTCAAGGCATGGGAAAAATGACGGACATCTTCTTTGACCCGATGGATTTCTTCCATGACCTCCGGCAATCCATCGCCGGATTTTTCGGCTATCATTTTTTCCATTCTACGATACAGTCCCAATAATCTTACGCCTAAACCGTCATGCAATTCTTGCGCTAACCGTTCCCGTTCCGCTTCTTGTCCCACTAGGAGATTACCTAAGGCTTCGTTCTTTTTTTCAGCTAGTTGTGTAGCTAATAATTGTCGCTCGGAAATGGACTTCTGATGTCTTCGGGAAATGACGACCAATAACACGATGACATGGGCGATCCATCCCATCGCAATGGGATAATGTATCGGAAAATCAATGCTTTGCCAGCCGAGCCACAGCACGAGTATATAAAACGCACTCAGAATATATACGAACTTGGACAAAAGAAAATACATCATGTCCGAACTCCTTTCCTGCCACCAATACCAAATGCAGGCTATCAATGTGGCGATGTGCGCCACATTGATGGATGCGACGATAAAAGTGCTCATCCAAAATGCGACCGAAACATCATAACTTGCCGGATATATCCTATAATACCGCAGCACATACATCCCCATCATCAGGAGTAACGACAAGACTTGTGAATAACAAATTATCCGCAAAGTCCGTCCTAGGGCGGATTTCTTTTTTATTTTAAAAAAATACAATACCAATAATGGATAAACCAAATGGTGCAGGGTCCCGAAAAAAACGGTGGAAATCTGAGTAAATAAAACATGCGACGGCCACAAGTATTGAAAGCCCATACCGGTAATGGATAAAAATAAAAATCCGAAACTCAAGGCATAACATCCATACCAAAACAAATACCGATTGCGTTCGAATAAAAAACTGAACAATGCCAAAAATCCGATAATGAACGACAGTCCTATGATCGAAATATTAATCGCTTGTCGTCGGTACAAAAATTGGAATAAAGAGCTATCGTCAAAGAGCCTTGGCACGTACATGATTTTCCCATAATTTTTGCCGACCATGGTATAAATCGAATATTCCCCTCCCGGGGGAATATCTATTTCATAGATAAAAAAAGGATGTGGGAATTCGCGCCGCTCATAAGGATAATAATCCCCCATTGTCATGGAATGGGTGAGTAACGAATCTTGTTCATCCAAGGTATGGAAGACGATACGGTCATAGGTGTAATTATCCAAACACAAATATATCCTCCTAGGAGATTCAGAAGGGTTTTCGACTTTGAATTCAAACCAAAAATTGCCCGAACTCAAGGGCCAATTGATATTTTCCGCTCCTTGTTGTTCCCATTTATTTTTATCGATTTCCAATATTTCCGATAAGGTCAACCGGGCAGTTTTATCTTCATACAAACGGGAATATGAAATGACTTTTTCTTGCACGGTCGGGGACGAAATCGACACTGGCTTATTCGCATACGAATCATACACGAACAGCATCAAAACGACTACCCCTATCCAACATAGCTTTTCCATAACATTCTCAAAATAGGATTTTTAGGTTTAAAAAATAAATAAATTGTTTACCCAACTTTGAACGTCGGGTAAACGCAAGTATAAATATTATTTTTTTCCAGCCCCCCATAAAACCACTACAACTAGTAGTAGCCGGTAATTTATCATACGATATATTTGAACCATGATTAACACGAAAAGCCATGAAAAAAATATTTTCGCTACTCATCGCCTTCACCTTATTCCAACAATGCAGTATCCCGCTCAACCCGATACTCACCGAAGAAGATGTCCTGATTGACGGTTGGTATTTTTTTGACGAATACCGATATATGGGTCGCCTTGTAGATGGATATGCGGAGGGCGAAGGCATCAAGGTATATCGACTCGAAACAGAAGACGGTGATGACGATGGCGTAAAGATAGAAGGTCATTTCAAACGGGGTTTGCTTCTATCAATATTAAAAAGTACAAGTCCGAGTTGAAAGCTTGCTGACTTTGAACTTTAATGTCATGGATTCAGGTGGTGCAAATTTGCGAACCACTTAATTTTGAGTATAAAACATAATAAAATGAAAAATGGAATACCTATCGAATTTATCGAAGCTTATACAAGATTTGAAAAATGGCACTTTGATAAAAAATCACAATTACAGAATCACAAAGGGAATAATTTTGACTATTTGAAAGACAATTTTGAAACTTGGGAAAAAGAATACAGGTTTGAAGCTAACTTGCTTGGAAGACAATTTAAATATTATGCTACTGAAAACAATTTACCCATCAAGGAATATGTTAAAGCGTCTATTTTATTTAGGGAATATTACAAAACGCCATATTACAAGCAAATAATTGACAAGCCAAGGGGATATGCTGGG
>JAHDCE010000635.1 GCA_020630045.1 Saprospiraceae bacterium
AAAGATGACAATGGTCAACATAACTTCCGAAAATACTACGGTGTATTTCTAAGTTGTATCTTATATATCGTCTTTGCCTTCAATAATTTATTCGTCAACTTCGGATTCAGTATTGAAGACTTGACCATATTGTTATTCTTGTTGGCGTTTTTCTCTTTTATATATGAATTATATAAAGTCGGGGAAAAACCATTCGACTACATTTCCCTTTCCCTTTCGGGAATATTGTACATAGGAGTTCCTATGACTTTCGTCCAATATCTGGGATTTAATTTCCCTAGGGAAAAAGGTTTTTTCGAACCTTTGGATTTACCCATCGGAGTGCCATTCAGCGAAATCGTAATTGCGACGATTGTGATGAACTGGATCAATGATTCCGGCGCATATATGATTGGACGACAATTCGGAAAAACAAAATTATTCCCGAGCGTGTCTCCCAATAAAACTTGGGAAGGAACGATAGGCGGTGTGGTTTCTTGTATGATTTGCGGATATATATTCTCCATCTTTTATACAGACATCAGCACATTCCATTGGGTGATGTTATCCATTGTTATCGCTGTTTTCGGAGGACTTGGCGATTTGGTCGAATCCATGCTCAAGCGAAGTGTCGGTGTCAAGGATAGCGGCAAATTCCTTCCCGGACATGGCGGCATGCTGGATCGTTTCGACGCATTCATTTTCGTATTGCCTTTTGTAACAGGTTACGTTTATTTTTTCACATAACTTTCGTTATCTTATTCCAATATTAAACGCAATCGTTTCCTCTATTGGATATACTTTTTCCACAGGCAATAACCTTTTGGCTTCCTTGTATTTTCCTAATTTTCTCAGGCGATTTATTTTTCGAACCAATGGAGTCATATCGACGATTTCGTTAATCCAACTTTCATTGTATTCTTCTATCAAAAATCGACTGATTCCAACCTGTATCGTTCGTTCTTGTAGCTTTCCTCCTCGAATAGTACGCTCCGGATCCCATTGAATATGAACTTGGGCATTTTCAAATTTTTCTTCCCATTCTATTCCTGATGAATATATATTTTCATCGGGATGTGTCAACACGCCTTGAGAGAGGGCGTGATTCCAGTCCGCACGTTTCAACCGGATTCCTAAAACATATTCTTGATTGGATTTTGTCCCCCAATTACTCCGCTCCATCATCCATAAAAAAGAAGGCTTAATCCAAGTCATTCTATTGAAAGAAAAAGGTTTTTCAAAACGGTTTTTCTTAATGGCCGGTAAAGCAATCGTTTTACTATAAGCTTGATAAACGATAATGGAATATTCATCAAAATCAGCCCTGATTTCTTGTTGCTTCATAAATCAATTTCAAAAACCCTTATTTCGTTTTCAAATCCACCAAAAATGGCTTCATCGTAACATCATCAAAACTTCTAAAACCGGTACTTAGTTCCACTTGATAATGCTTACCGGGTTCCATCTCCACTTCCCAACTGAATGACTTCCTATCTTCGGAATATCCGATTATTTTTTTGACACTAAGAACATGGTCTTTTCCTAAGGGACCGAATTCGAAGCCCCTGGAGTTTTTATTCATCGGAGTTGAAAACTCTACCGTCAAAACATGTTTCCCGGAAGGAACATTTGTACTACCATTTTCAAAAGGAGCCAACTTGATTACAGAGGGGCGATTTTCTTCGAATTTTTGTTTTAATGTTGAAATAGGCGCATCGAAATATCCGACTTCATCCACAAACTTTTCTATGGCGGCATCGTCGCTATAATCCAATTCTATCAAATCACGGATGGCTTGACCCTTGTCCGGCTGCGCGTCATAATATTTGGAAGCGATAGCGTATCCCATATAATATCCCAAATCCCTGACTTCAAATTTATTGCCCCTAGAGCTCCATAACCAATAGCGGTAATCAAAATCGAACATTTCTTTTTGAAATTGTTTTTTCAATTCCGCATCATTCGGCGGCCCGAAGGAGATCGCCGGAGTAAGGGACTTTTGTCCCGTAGCCAATTCCGCAATAAACTCAGCTACTCCTTCACGCATGGATTGTGTCAATAGGCTTGTCCCCCTTGCATCTGCTTGCTGAGTATGCACGAACTCATGAACGTTTAAAAATACGATGTCTTCTGACGGATTACTATTGAAATAATTTTTGGCATATTGTAGGCTTGCCGGAAACTCATCCATTACCACTGTAGAATCTCCACAAGCGAACTCCGAACCGATAAGGACTAAACTATCTAATGTCGTCCCAGGCGAACGAAAAACGCCCATTGTAAAATATACTTTCCCGGCGGACTTTAAAGGATATATTTTTTCTAACTTCGAAACACCGGCGGCTATTCCATCCGCATATTCTCCCGCCTTCAATGTCTTTTCCCGGATAGAGTTCCAAAACTTCGGATAGTCATTCATCGCATTCCGATATTGCTCCACCGTATAATTCCGGACTTGGAACATCGCTTGTTGTCCTTCACTCGCTTTTTCTATAAACAACTCATTCAAATATCGAGTCTGTTCGGCACTGTCTTGAGTGGTACCTACTTTGTCATACGCTTCCCAAAAATTGGA
>JAHDCE010000636.1 GCA_020630045.1 Saprospiraceae bacterium
TATCATTTTGCGACCAAAGATATAAAACTAAATCATTCCCATTTTTTCATCTTAAATTTGATTCTAAACGGGCAACTCTATTTAGGGATAGTCAACTCTTCACTCTTCACTCTTCACTTTTCACTTTTCACTTTTCACTCCAAAATGGTTCCAAACCAAAATCCCCCCCGCCACGACAAGGAACATTCCCATAATTCCCATCGTCATCGCCACATGATTGTCACGATGGAAAAACGGTAATGCGAATACCGATAACAGACAAATACGGAACAAAATATTACTGATAAAGAAAATACTATTCGCCCGCCCATAATACTGATTCGGAATTCGACGGAACAAGAACGTCACCCGCTGGATGCGCGTACCGGCATTGGTAACTCCTAGGAGCAACATGGCAAAATAAAAGATGAAAATCCCCTTGGTGAAATTCAGCATGAAGAACAAGCCCGCCGTCAAAAAAGTCATAATGATAATAGAAGCAGGAATGGAAATTCGACGCTCGTCAAAAATGTAACGGATGGCTATGCCTGCTATAATCGCTCCTAGGGAATAATACATTTCTGAAGATGCATATACCCCGGCATCCGCTAGCAAATGGTTCTCGATATAAATCGGATTATTATAGAACACACTCACCAATACGATGATGAATATGCCATAGGAAGCGATTCCGAATGTCAGTACACGAGGATTCGATTTCAACCAATTCCATCCCAGTGCCAAGCGTTCTTGGATACTACCCGTTTCCGGCTTTCGCCGAATCAAGGACTGGTATCTGATAAAATAAATAATGGCAATCGCTGATAAATATGTAAGGCCATCGATCAAGAAAATCCGATGGATATCCCAAGCTTCAAATACCCATCCCGTATAAATATCAAATCCGAAAAAAGAAAGATTCCCGTCAAGGGAACCGTCCAATAACATGGCGGCGAATGCTCCCGCCAACATACTCGAAACCTGCCCTTGGATTTCAATATAAGAAGTGATTTTTCCGTAGTATCGAGGCTCGGTGATTTCTTGCGAAAAAGCATATAGATTCGGATAGTGGATATTGTAATCCATAAAGGTGACGAGATACACCAATCCCACCAACCACCAAGGAACCGAACCCGATAAATAACCATATCCCGAAACACAAAGGACGATAACGGCCATAACCGCCGAGACCACTAGGAAAATTCGTTTTCGGTCGTACTTGTCCACTAGTGTGCCACAAAATGGTCCCCAAAACAAAGAGACGGCTGTGATGCCGACATACAGATAACCGAATAGGGTAGCGTCACCCATCTTGGTGAAATACCAAGGAATGGCGATCATGCTAATCCCTTGGGCAATACCCGAGATGGAATTGGCAATGAACAGCAAAATCAGGGCGGAACGGTTTTGCCACCCCTCGCTTTCGGACGATATGTGATTCGAATCACTCACCCGAAGCCTCTCGCTGCTTGGCGAGAAACGCCTTTACACGCAGTATCGCGTTTTCACGGACATTGATATAAAACAGGTTGTAATCCGCAATGTGGTAGTTTTGCATCTTAATGAATCGACTACCAAAAAACTTCGGCTTATTCACCCACAATACACCGGCGCTTACCTGTGCATCTACCATTTCTTTTTTAGGCTTCTTGAAACGATACAATATTGTCCCTTTATTCATGGTTTGAGTAGCATAAGTCGTATCGGTTTTCCAATTGAGCGGATTGGTGACGACATAATTGTTGTCCATATTGTGGTTTCGTGGATAATATCCCCGTTCCCAGGTTCTCCAACCACAAAAACATCCCGTTTGCTCGGGTTTTTCACAAGGAGGAATGGATTCAAAATAATCACCGGGTACTTCTATGCCCACCACATAAGCAGCGACCAATTGTTTCATCAAAGGTTTTCCGTCAAAAAACTCTTTCATCAACGGGCCACAGTGGGTAGTTCCCTGGCTATGTGATGCGATGATGATTGGACGCCCATTATTGTGATGTTCCAAATAATATTTGAATGCTTTCCTAACATCCGAATAGGCGAGGGCGAACGCCTTTTTCGCATTCTCTTTGTCTACCGTGAAATAAGCATCCAAATGCGCTTGACGATACCTAGGAGCGAAGACCCTTCCGGCACCGTTGAAAATACTTGCCTGATTCAAAATCGTACTTTCATCCACCCGCTCATTGAATTTCGAATCATTTACCGGAGCATTCCATTGGTCGTCTCCCTTTTCAGTACCGACATATATAGTTGGGTGGACAAAAAATACATCCGCTTCCGCTTCCGCCTGTAAATCCGGGATGGATTTGTCCGGTGTTCGATCCGCCTCATCCGTTTTGTCCGGATGGGCCGCCCAATATGTAAGTTGTGAATAGTCGGGTGCTGTTTGTGTTTCCGCATTAAAATCCCCTTCCGGGAAATAAGAACGCTTGAAACAAGAACTCAAGGAAATACAAACCAAGGCGAATAATAAAGTACGTTTCATGATTGCTGTTATTAGACATTATTATGAATTGTTTTTTATGAGAGCTAGAATTAGAGATTTTATTCTC
>JAHDCE010000637.1 GCA_020630045.1 Saprospiraceae bacterium
ATTGTAAATGTATAATAAACCTCCTTTCGGAAGATGAAAATCATTGTATAAAAAATTTGAATACCGGCAAGCCTGAATTCCTGCATGAATTATTTGATTTGTACCTACAAGGTCTTGACAAAAAGGTATTTATCGTTAATGGCTACTTATCCAGGTTTACATTCAACAACATCGTATCAGTTGCTTTAAAGAAGGAAAAATATGATTGGACCAACCAATTTATCGAAGAGTACGGAAAATCCCTGAACCGTAACAAACGATCTTCTATAATCGGATATAATAAAGCGAAATTGCATTATACCCAAAAGCAATATCAAGAGGCGATGTACTTATTATTACAAACTCATTTTGACGAACCTCTGATTCATCTCGATGGAAGAAGGATGCTATTAAAAATGTATTTCGAACTAGGAGAGTATGATGCATTAGAAGCATTGTTCGACAGTTTCAGGGTGTATTTAGGTAGAAAGAAGTTACTGGGATATCACAAGGAGAATTATTTGAATATCATTCAATACACAAAACAAATTTTAAACATTCCGAAAAGGGATAAAGAAGCGATTGGAAAAATAAAAAAACAGATTCAATTGGAAAAGGTGTTGACCGAAAAAGAATGGTTATTAAAAATGTTGGAACAATAAAAAGGGAGGCCGTAAAGCCCCCCTCTCCAAGGAAATCCAACAGAGTATATCATTAACTTTTTACCAGTTTGGCGGTTCCGATCAACTGTCCATCCATTTGGAATCGGATCAAATAAACCCCGGAAGGAATTTCCTCTCCATTAATAAATATTGCATTACCATTCATCATCTGTTCTTTTATTTTTTGCCCCGTCATAGTATAAATCGTCATTTCTACAGGTGCGGCAAATTCCCCTTTGAGTTCGATTTTCGTCATTTCATTAAATGGGTTGGGAGCTATCCGCACATCGACCAAAGGCGAATCTTTAACTGTGTGGACAGATGTCGTTAAACTTTCAAGTTCATATTCTACGGTATGTACAGTCGTATTCGTAATAATGGGTTCATTGAAATCGAAATAAATTGCAGCAGTGTTCTCTATTACCGTTCCTGGGGCCAAATCCTTTTTCTGATAAATGGAATATTTGACGAACCCATGAGATGCCGGCTCGTTGGTCGTACTATCCGGAAGGAGGATATCATAGAATTTGAATTTGAGGACACCCTCCCCTTCCAATTCGAATTCGTAAGGATGGCTAGATATACCCGGCACAAGGCTCGAGATGTCCAGCTTTTGAGATAACGTATCGACTATTACAACAGTAAAAGCAGTATCCGTACCCGTATTCTGAAAACGGATGGTGTATTCTAATTCAGTATTAGGGATAATGAAGTTTTCGTCTCCGTATCCTTCCGGGAAGGCTTGCTTGTCATTGGGGTCGTATGATCCCACATTTTCTTGGCAGTCGATATCAAAAGCCATATTGCCTTCATCATTATCAGGGAGGTCATTGACAAATCCGACACTAGCTCCCGCCGAAGATCCGGTACCACAACTTTCGACAGACATTGAAAGCGTCGAACCTTCCACCCATGGATATGTTGCGTCTTGGCCTACCACCAAACTAATGGTAGAACCAAAAGCCTCTTCCATAAAAACCACCTCTTCCAAGCCATCCAATTGAATATCATACGTCGACCTCATGACCATATCTTCGATAATATAAACTTTCTTAATACCTGTCATCGGAACAAGTCCTATATTCTGAATCCGAAAAAGGATACTATCACCGACACATTCATAATCGCCGACCAAATAGGGGTAACTAGTCAAATCAATGCCTTCAGAGCAGGTTGATTCCGGATAAATGGTCGCTTCATTACAATGGGTTTGTCCTAAATCCGCATCACAAGAAACATATAAAGAGATATTGAATTGTCCACTTTGAAATGGTTCTAGATTTCCAATCTCAAAATAATAGACATTATCCGCTACCTCAACATATGGAACATCGGCCTCCTCTAAACTATAAAATGGATCCAGGGCCAATTGGATATAACCATCCAACATCGGCTCAGAGCCTTCATTGGCATAAAAAACAACGAACTCATTTTGAAAACACCTTCTAACCAAATTCACCGGTGCAGTTTCGACTCTTGGACGATGACACCCTATTCCCTTAGCCACAACTACTCCTAAATCTTCACTTACACATTCTTCCCCATCCCATGCGACCTGTATTGTTCCCCCGCAAATGGGGTATTCACCATTTACATTGTGAAAACTCACATCATAAACACCGGGTTCCTGAATGTTTATTCTAAATAATCCATTCGCTTCGGTAGTAGAATAGTATTGATGTGATTCATTAGCTACTTTTACAATCCATTCTCTCAAAGGAAGTTCGAAATCATCCGCTTCACAATCACCATTCCTGTCCATCACAAGTTTTCCTCTACCATTAAATCCGGGTTGGTCAAAAACGACATTGACACGATGGATACTATCACATCCATATTGAGAAGAAAGAATAACTTCACCATTTGGGTTAGATTCATCAAATATAACTCCAC
>JAHDCE010000638.1 GCA_020630045.1 Saprospiraceae bacterium
TCACTAATAGCAGTTGCCCAAAATCCGAATGCATGCAAATTTCCCCCTAGGGTGGAGAAGAAACGCAATGTTTGTACGGTGGCTTGTACCCAACCCAGAGCGGGGAAATGTGTATAATCGCCGGGTTGTTTGATTTTAAAAAATTGGGTGACATGCTCGCAACCACTTTGATTCAGCTCCATGGAGAATCCGTTGTCAAATGTGGCATTTTCGATACTTGTGCTTTTGTTTGCGGAAAATGCATGGTGGGTTACTCGTTTCATGGTATCTGAAAAGATGGCCTGGGGTGAACCTTGTTTGCAATCTTCTGCCGAATCGGCACCGTTCCCAACGGTGCCATTACAATTGGAGAAGATGATTCCTAAAAATGCTAAGGAAAAGACCGATGCGATAAATATTCCGGTTGTTTTCTTCATGTTTAGTTCTTTTGTACTAATTTTGCTTGTCAATTTTGCCTAGCTATACTAGCGGCAGGTTCCCAAGATACAGATTACATAAATAGAAAAAGAATGAAAAAATTATCCGCCCTCAGCATTTTGATATTATTCGGATGGATATCGGTTTCCGCCCAATTCCAAATCGGTCATCGTTCGGTGACTTTCAATGATCCCGACCGAAGCGGCAGAGCCGTTGATTTTGAATTGTATTACCCGGCTACTAGTGCGGGAGATAACGTACCGTTCGAATCAGGGGCATTTCCATTGGTGGTTTTCGGTCATGGATTCGCCATTACTTGGTCTGAGTATTCTATTTGGTGGGAAGAATTGGTGCCTGAGGGTTATATCATGGCATTCCCTACGACTGAAGGTAGTGTTTTTCCAACCCCGGACCATGGTGCTTTTGGTATGGATTTGACATTTATCATTAATGCATTGATGGATGAGAACACGACAACGGGTTCCTTATATGAAGGTAAATTCAGCGGACTCAATGCAGTGATGGGACATTCCATGGGTGGCGGTTGTAGTTTTTTGTCGGCCGGTTCGGGTGATGCACCTATCGCCACCATGATTTCGTTGGCTGCCGCCGAAACTGATCCTTCTTCCATAGCGGCTGCCGCCAATGTAAGCGTGAATACACTGACCATATCGGGTTCTTCGGATTGTGTGGTGATGGCGGGCGGCGCTCCTATAGATATGTATAACGGTCTCACCAGTACGCCTTACAAGGCATTGCTGGATATCACTCAAGGAAGCCATTGTCAATTCGGAAATGCTTCTTTCGGTTCGATTTGTACCATCGGTGAACTGGGTTGTACCGGTTCTTTTATTGATGCGGCTACTCAACATGCGGAGATGTTCGCTTCTACAAAGCCTTGGTTGGATTTTCATTTAAAAAATGATTGTGATGCCTGGAGCGCTTTCAAAGACCATCTTTATAATGGAACAGGTCACACGTATCAAGAATCCGGTGAACTCGATGACCCGGTCGTGACGGTGGATGAAATGACCACGGTTATTTGTACCGGTGACGAGTTTCAATTGAATGCGGTAGTCGACGGGTCGTTTTGTAATGCGTCTTGGTATTTGGACGGAGCGTCTTTGGAAGAATCCGCATTGAATCTTTCGGTAACGGCGGGTGGAACCTATACTTATGAGGTCACCAATGCTGATGGAAGCCCTTTCGCTTCCGGCGAAATTGTGGTGATGGTGGCGGAGCCTTTTGCAATTACCGTTTCATTTATGGGCGGTGATTTGACCGCGAATTTTTCTGGACCGGGTACGGCAATGGATTTTCAATGGTATTATGAAGGTGCGCCGATAGACGGGGCGAATACTGCGGTTTATACACCGACGGAAAACGGAAACTATTATGTGGAAATCATGGATGAACATGGTTGTGTATCAGTTTCTCCAACTGAAAATGTGGTGTTGTCATCTTTGCAAGCGCTAGAAAAAATGGGTGTTTCCGTGTATCCTACATTAGCGGTGGATGAGCTTCGTATTAAAATAAGGAATGCGAATTTAGGACTGGAGTCCGGGCGAATCTTGGATGTTACTGGACAGGTAGTATCCACTTTTCCCGGAAGGGAAAATAGGGTAGGGGTCAGTCATTTGACTCCCGGTGTTTATATTTTGATATTGGAATTAGAAGGGCAGCAATATCCGGTTCGCTTTGTGAAAGGGGGGTAGGGGATACTATTAATTCAATATGTATCTTTATTTCAATTTTTGCAATCGTATTTCTTCTCCATATGGGATATATTGAGGAGTGAAATCACTGTCTTTGGATATGTCTTTGAATTTCTTTAAAAGTAGTGTTTCCGGGTTAATAAATTTCCAATAATAGGCATGTCTGTTATTTTTTTCATCGCTAGAAATAAGGTATAGCCAATCTACATGTTTTCTTTCCGTTGTATTGTTTATATGTAAATGCATATCTCCGAGATATTCATTTATCCTATATTTTTTAAAACCTTTTAATCCCTTGACATTTCCGTTTTTGTCAAACTCGATTATCCGGGAGGTATTGGCTAATTTGTATTTTCCTACCAATAGTTTAATCCCTAACAATCTACTCATATTTTGAT
>JAHDCE010000639.1 GCA_020630045.1 Saprospiraceae bacterium
ATTCGCCGCAAAGCATAGCCCTAGCTACGTTTAAGGGGGATAACGAAGTGGATTTCCAAAATAACGGTTTGGCTATACTCAATTTTTCGTGATAACATCTATCCAACTACCGCCTCTTGGGAGGCAAAGGTGTTGAGAATGGATTTGGCGGCTAGTCTGCCGGATTTCATAGCTGCATTAATGGATCCGTTAAATAAATGGTCGCCACAGCAGTACAATCCATCACGAATTTTGAATTCTTCAGGTTTTAAATAATTTACGACGGATTGTTGGTCGGGTAAGGAATAGGGGATGTGATAGGTTTTGATATGTTTCCACTCGTTGGTTTCTTGTCCGAATAATTCAACAAGTTCTGCTTCGATTTTGGATAAAAGATGGCCGTCTTTAGAATGGTCACCAACTAATGAAACCGCTATTAAATGCATTTCTTTATTGTCAGAGTATTTGGGGGAAACATGACTCATTACGCATATGTTGTTGATGAATTTTTCGGGGTCGGGCTGAAGAAGGATTGCCGGTAAATCCGTAGGAGGATTAGCACTTGCGAAATACATAGTTGTATTACTGTTGTAGCTCGTTTTTGTAGCTGTGCGATACTTGCTAATCAAACCATTTCCTTCTGTTGCGATAAGAATGACATCAGATGCGATGGTTTCATTATTCGAGAGGGTACAATGGTCGTTTTCTATTGAAATAACATCAGACTCCAATCTAATGTCTGTTTTTTTCAACTTTGATGCTAATTGCTTGGGGATTTCTCGCATTCCCTTTGCGGGAATGGCGGCGAATCCTTCGGAAAACATCTTAAATACGAACTCAAACATCCTAGAAGATGTATCTAAATTCTTTTCTAAAAAAATACCTTTAAAAAAAGGAGCGAAGAAGGATTGGATATATTTTTCAGAAAATCGTTCGCTCAAATATTCCTTGGTTGTTTTTTCAGTTTCCACAAAAATCGGAGCGTAATCTTTCCGTTTTAATGCTTTCTTTAGGGAAAGGGTTTTGAACTTGTCACTCCAAGTCGTTTTGCTTGAAAATATTGTTTTGAACATGTAAGCCAATTCACGACTGGGATCCGTAATGACATCAAAATGGTTGTCGGGCTCCAAAATAACTGCCCCTGTCATAAACATCCTTAAGTCCAATGCTTCATAGTCCAAAATAGCCCGAGCTTCAGGATAAGCCGTCAAAAATACTTGGAAGCCATGATCCAATAAAAATCCGTCTACTTCATCTGTTTTTATCCTTCCTCCGATTCGGTCGGATTTTTCAAGTAGCGTGATATTTATCCCTTCTTGCTGTTCTAAATAATAGGCGGCGGTCAATCCTGAAATCCCACCTCCGATAATTGTTACTTGCATACAGCCAAATTATTTCATTATTTATGGTATCCTAGTATTTGTCTCCAAATGTAACCCAAATATCCAATTCTTGTTTATTGGCATCACAACTATAAATAGATCATATCATCTATTTATAGTATTCAGACTTTTGATTAAATTCGGGACTAAACTATTTGTCACCAAAAACAAAATGAGATGCCGGAAAAATTTAGAGTTAATGCCCTAGGGTTAAATTTAAGGAGTACGCCAAGATCCTCTTCGCGAAGTAATATCGTTGCCGTGCTGAACCAAGGAGATATTGTTGAAGAAATCCAATCGGATGATTCGACGGAAAAATGGATTAAAATCAAGACTAAAATCAATGACAAGGAAGTCGAAGGCTTTTTGTTCAAGTTTTTTCTCGTTCCTTTTCAAAATCACAATGAGGTAGCGGAAGTCGTCCGTGAGGTTTCAGCCGTTCATATGAAACAAAACTGGGACAGGATTACCCGAGAGAATCGGTCGGGCCGGGCTTACCCGATCGGGGAGGCGGATCGTCCGTCAATGGATATGACTAGCATTGAAAAGAGAAATGAGTCTATCCATAAAATAATTGATTATTTGGATGTTGAAGTTTCAGAGCGATACGAACCGGGCAACAATAAAACATTTTGCAATATTTATGCATATGATTATTGTTATTTGGCAGGAGCTTATATTCCAAGAGTCTGGTGGAAAGCAGCCAATTTATGCCAACTTTTCAGAAAAAAAGAAGTGAAGGTGGCATATGGTGAAACCATAGAGGAATTGAATGCCAATCGCTTGCACGATTGGTTAGTAGAATTCGGTAAAGACTTCGGTTGGGTTCGGGAGTTTGATTTGGATGTCGTACAAACTGCTGCGAATAAGGGCAAAGTCGTCCTAATCACTGCTAAACGTAAAGAGTTGAATCGTTCCGGTCATATTTGTATGATTGCTCCTGAGGACGCAATAAATAAATCCGAAAGGGATGAAAATGCAAAAGTGACATTGCCGTTGCAAACTCAGGCCGGTGCAAAAAATCGAAAATACTTCACTCATTTTGGCAATGGGTCAAAATGGTGGACGCATAGCAAATATCGGGATTTTGGTTTCTGGGTTCATGAATGATAATGGTTCTATAATAGATGTTATTACGAAAAATTGAGTATAGCCCAAC
>JAHDCE010000022.1:0-15600 GCA_020630045.1 Saprospiraceae bacterium
ATGTGATTGATTTTTCACGTAAATTTTGTTTTAGTCCCTTTTTATTGACCAATTGTATGCCTAGTCCGGGTCTTATATTAATTTCCAAGACCATCGGGCCGAAATTTTCATCTAGGACGATATCTATCCCCAAATAATTCAAGGGGAAACAGGCAGAGGTATCGATAGCAATTTGAACGACTTTGTCCCAATCGGGAATGATTAATCCTTTGACCTGTTTTTGACTATCCGGATGGAAATCATGGTATTTTACGCCGTCGTTTGCTTGACCCATTTCACCGGTGTCTAAATCAACCGCGATACCCAGCCCTCCGGCATGCAAATTCGCTTTGCCATCGGATTTATCAGTAGGTACGCGTAACATAGCGGCGAAAGGACGGTTTTGCAAAAGTATGATACGGATATCGGGTACGCCTATCGGATATATTTGCTGCAAGAATTCCGCATTTTCAATGCAATATTCGACGATGACCGAATCTTGGTTTCCCAGGGCGTATGCCCCCATCAGGATGTTCCCCATCCAGATACCGATTTCCTCGTCTTTCACTTTCATGCCATGACAGACCCAATCGTTATCAGCATCCCTTTTCAATACTTTGATTCCGCCGCCGCCGCTTCCCCTAGCGGGCTTTATTGCCAACTTTTGGATATCACTTTCTTTAATGGCTTGCCATTTTTGTTTGATTTCTCCCATATGGGAAATCGTACAATAGGTCTCTGGGCAAGAAATACCTTTTTCAATGAGGCGTGATTTGGTCAGGAGTTTATCATCCGCCCATTTGTAATTTTTGCGTTTGTTATTCGGGTAAATGTAGCTTACATTCCTTTCATTGATGCCCAGAGCGTTTTGATTTAGGATCCTGATATTCTGATGCCACCGGTTAAATATGTTTCGTAGTCCGTTCATCATGATTGTTGCTTTTCAATGAGTAATGGATGAAAACGGACATATTCTGTGAATCTCAATCCGATCCACTTGCCAGTAATGAGTAAACAAGCGATAATGATAAGATAAGTTTCTGGAAAAAACAGGAAAATGCCTTGAAGAGCGGTTGAACTCATAATGATATATGAGACGGCGGTAATAAGCAATGTTTGTCCAAGAGCTTTAAACCCTTCCAAATATCCGTCTTCTACGATGGCCCTTGAAAATCGCTCTGAAGTAATGACCATGATAACCACCGGAAATAAGGCGATGGACTCGAATCCGGTTAATCCTAACCGACTACCGAAAATAGAGATACCGAGGTAACATAATACAACACCCACTAATAAAATCGACAACTTTGGGAAGTACAGCAGCCCCCAACGTTCCAGTGGAAAATTGAGCAGGGCGACCAAACAAGAGACCAATATGATGGATGCCATTCCGAACCAAAACCCGGATGCTTGGATGGACAATGCGATGAGTGCCGGCAGGAATACACCGAAAGTTTTAATGCCGATTACATTTCTAAAAATGGTGATTATGAGAGCGGCTAACGGAAGTAGCAGTATGCCTCTCAAGGCATTAAAAGGCAACCCGTTTTTTTGAAGTATGTTCCAAAGAGAATAAGCGTTCCATGTCCCGTTTTGGAGGCTTTCCTCCATTTTGGGGTTATGTACCTTCTCTTTTTGGATATCGAATATGTATTGGAAGTTGATATTGGGTGAATGGGAAAAAAGGAATTTGTCTCCTTTGTATAATTCCAAATAATTGGCGGGAAGAGAAGCGAAATTTCCATTCAATGGATCGAAAGGAACCCATTTTCCGGAAAGGTGAATTTCCACCCATTGGTGGGACGTTTTTTTTCGTCCTCTTTTTAGAATAATCCCCCCCGCTAACCTTGCAGGAATATTTTGATTTCGACAAAGGGCGACCAGCAATCTGCTTTTACCATTACAACTGGCCTCATTGAGTCGCAGGGCTGTCACCGCATCGGTTACTCCGTTAAAGGGTTGTTCCGGCATTTGATGGACATGGTTGAAAAACGCCGTTATTTTTTCTTTTACAGTAAAGTCATCAGTTGCTAACCGGTCCGCCAATTCGGTGATATCGGAACTGTCTTTTTGAATGTCCGGAGTAGCTTTCAAATAGGAGTCCATCCAAGCAGGATATTGTGATGGAAGACTAAGGGTGTCGGGAATGATATAATTCATTTTCGTCCCTCGATAATTGAAACTATATCGAATTAATCCTTGACTTTTTGTTTTTTTCGCTGACCAAACCGCTTTTCTTCCCGATTTATACAATCGAGAGGAAAAACCTATAAAATTGGTGAAATTTTGTGCGGGCGAAATGGTTTGGTGTTCATTGGATTCGGGGATATATGAACTGATGGACAAAGGTTTGTTATTTCCTTCATAAGTGATTTCATAAGTTACTTTATATTCCTCTAACGGAACAATGTCGCTCCAGTCAAAATGGGTGTTGAACAACTTGTATCCCATGATGACAATGGGAATCACGAACAACAAAAGAATGGTAAGCCGATATGTTTTATTCTCATTCATGTATTTATGGCTCAAATGGCTTCGTTGAACTCTACTAAAGCGTCGCCAAGTATGTTTTTTTGTAAGCAGAAGTCATAAATAGACGCAGTAAACTCATTGTCGATATGAATGCTCAGGAACTTACCGTTCCAATTGCCGAAAACAGGATTGATATCCAGGCATTTTTGTAAATGAAAATCGGATTTTTCACTGTCTTGATTATGGTAGTGGACGGCAAGTAAAAAGTGTCCCAAGTCACTTTCCGGGCGAATACTTACGATTTGTTGAAGTTGTCGGAATCGTTCTTCCGAATCGGACTCTAACACTGCCCTGTAAAATCTAGGGAAAAGATATGATGGAGCCAGATAAGTGGCTTCCTTCAATTTGTTCGAAACCGCCGTTTCCGTTTTGTTTTTATTGAACAGGACAATACCTTGATAGGTGTGGATTTTAGCTAGGACTTTGCCGGAAGTCAGCGGTTCCGCTTCCTGCAATAGAGCGTCTGCGGCATTCCATTTGTTTTGGTGTATGCTCAATATCGCTTGGTTGAGTTTTGGTTTCGGGTTGTTTTTTTGAAGCTTCTCGGCTCTTTTGTATATCATCTCAGCTTGCTCAAAATTCCCTTGTTTACTTAGGGCGATTCCCTTGTTTAAAAGGGAAGGGAAATATTTGTCATCCATAGCGATCGCCATGTCGAATATTCGTGAAGCCTCCTGATAATTTTTTACTTTTAATTGGATTAATCCCAATCGATTGAACAATGGTGGGCTGATTAAATGCGAAGAATCCAAGAGAGGGGATAGTGTTTTTTCCGCTAGGAAGAAGCAATCTCTATCCATTAGGATTTTACTTTGTTTATAGAAGGGATGATTGAGCAGTCTGCTTTGCTTTTTATCTTTTTTTTCCTTCGATTTGAAATCATAATCCGAAGCTAATTGGACGGAATGCTCAAGCTGGTTATGTTGAGGGAGTTGATAATCCACCCACCAAACTGTACTCAAGATTATAAGTATCAATAAAAGAAATGGTATTGGCGATTTGTTCAGTTTCATTGTTTGGTTAAAAATGGTTCCCCCGAGAGGGGGAACCTGAAATCAAATTAGAGAGAGAGTAGGGTTAAGTTTTCTGATTTACTAACTAATAATATTCACGTTACGAAAAACTTTACCTTTATTTTCCATCGATTGAACTACTCTCAAAAAATAGTCACTGAACCCATTACGGCACATTGACCATAAATGGTTGCGTGCGGATAAAAATTAATTAGATGGTTAGGATTTTTAGACAAGTTCTTAGTAAGAATCAATTCCTTCTGCAAGAAATATTTAAATTACACCCATGAAATCTATTCATCAACAATTACATAGGTGGATTTGGTGTATTTTGATATTGGTCATTCCCACCATTTTTATATTGGGTTTCGCCGCAGAAACATCATTCTCTCCCCTTGAAGATGACACTTATCCATTATTTGTAGAGGACATTGAGAAAGCTGCATTTAAGAAAAAAGTGAATCATCCCAATATGGAATTTTATTTATTACCCAATCCGATAGCCGAAGAAGGTGCATATTCGACCGGGACATTAATTGTAGATGTTCGGGAGAATACAGGGACTCCGGGTTTATTGGTCGAGTTGAATGGATTGCTTGTCGGGTCGATTCACGGACGGGGGCAATATTATTTTAATGTAGATGCGGTGACTCAAACGATGGATCAGGTCAAGTTGATCGAGCCGATTCGAAATGTAATCGTCGCTGAAGCAGAATAAAATACAAATCCAATGGGAGTCGGATATAAAATCATAAGTTGGAACAAACAGAAAATTCGTTACGATGGCATCGCGGTGGGTTTGATGATACTTTTTTCCTTGGTATTCGTCCTTGTGACCCGGATGCGTTTTCCGGAAATTACTTTCGAGACTTTGCTCATTCGCTGGTCGGGAGTTTTGGCTTTGACCTTACTGCATTTTATTCTCATGATTGGTCCGATAGCAAGGCTTACGACCAAAGCCAATGTATTGCTGTACAATCGCAGGCATTTAGGAGTGATGATGTTTTTTATTGCATTATTGCATGGGGTATTCAGTTTACTTCAATATCATGGAGGCGGTAAGGTCAATGCTTTGGTTTCGTTGTTTACCTCCGGTGCCGATTATTCCTCTTTGTCCGGATTTCCCTACATGGTATTCGGTTTTTTCGCATTACTGATTCTAGGGATAATGGCGATTACTAGTCATGATTTTTGGCTAAATAAATTGACTGCGAATTTTTGGAAGTCCATTCATGTATTGGTATATCTCGCGTATGTATTATTGTTACTCCACGTTATGTTGGGGTCATTCCAAAACGGGCGTTCAACCATAGGAGCGGTTTCATTGCTCATGGGGGCTTCGGCCCTTCTGGTTTTACACCTCTTAGCCGCATATAAATATTGGAAAAACTTGAATTATAGCGAAGGCGAACTAGAAGGAATGATAGAAGTTTGCCACCACGAAGAAATTGTAGACAATCGAGCAAAAATAGTAGAGGGAAACGATGGTATTTCCATTGCTGTCTTTAAATATGATGGAAACATTTCGGCGGTGGAAAATAAATGCAGACACCAAGGAGGTCCGCTGGGAGAGGGGAAAATAATAGACGGTTGTATCACTTGTCCTTGGCATGGATGGCAATACCTTCCCGGCAACGGAAAATCCCCGCCACCTTTTGAAGAAGAAGTACTCACTTTTAAAACTAAAGTTGTTGATGGAATCGTCTACGTTAATCAAACGCCTGTCGGCATAGGAAAAGACGTTCCGCCTGCTAGAATTTCCAAGAATGATAATAATGCATAATCATGGAACAGGAAGAAGAATTTTATATCGGCTATCAAGACGAAGCTCCTGAATCTTATCGAAAATGGATTGTCCGTTTGGTTTTGATCCTTTCTTTTAGTGTTCCCGGATTGGCATTTTTGATTGCTATGGGACAGTCGGGTATTTCATCGGGAACATTTGAATACGGTACATGGAGTGAAGTGGAAGGTTGGGTATTTGAAAAACCCTATCCGCATTTGAGAATTGTTCACGGGAAAGATCGCCAAGGAATTCCGATAGGGCAGACCTTGTTGTTGGTCGGGCCAAGAAAAACGGGAGCGAAGGATATCGTTGAAGGTTTTATCGCAGACGAAGCTCCCTTGTGGGCCAAGTTGAGAGGAACCTGGATTTATGATGATGGAAAAGGCGTTTTTGAATTGACCCAAGGATCGAAGTCATTAGTTAATTCAGGAACACCACCGGCGACTGCGCAAAAACCATTGAGCGTCGGAAAATTTCCGGGTACACAAACTTTACAAGGAGAAATCGTAGATCCTAAATGTCATTTCGGGGCGATGAACCCGGGAGAGGGAGCGGTCCATCAGCAATGTGCCGCTTTATGTGTATTGGGGGGAATTCCTCCGGTGTTGAAAGTTGTGCGTGGAACCAGCTATGAGTATTATATTTTAGTGACGCCTGACGGGCTACCCATGTCTGAGGAAATCACAGATTATATGGGCCGCCCGGTTCAGCTATCAGGAAAAATCTCTTCATTAGATGATTGGTTTATATTGTATGTAGAAGGGACACCCGAATTGTTATGAGAAATAATCTGATTCTTTGGAAAAAATTTCACTGACCATAATAACATTCAATGAAGCGGAAAATATCCGCGATTGCATCATTTCCGCCAAGGAAGTCGTAGACGAAGTCATTGTCATTGATAGTTATTCGACCGATCGGACGGTAGGAATCGCCGAATCCTTAGGAGCGAAGGTGATTCTCCGTGAATTCGATGATTATGGGAGTATCAAAAGATTCAGTACGAAAAGCGCGAACTATGATTGGATTTTATCCTTGGATGCGGACGAACGCTTGTCACAAGCACTAAAAGATTCCATACTGAAAGCCAAAACAGAACAGTCCGCCGATGGATATACGATGAACCGATTGACCTACTACTGCGGCAAGCCGATTAAATCTTGTGGATGGTACCCGGATAGAAAACTGCGTTTTTTCCATCGTAAAAAAGGCGATTGGAATAAAAAGCCCGTTCATGAATCCGTCGAAATGTCAGACGGAAGTAGAGTAGGGCATTTGCAAGGAGACTTGATTCATTTTTCTTTTCCCGATGTATCGGAACATATTCGGAAAGTCAACAAATATTCAGATATCAAATCTCAAGAAGTCGCCGGCTATTCTCCTATGAAAATAGCCTTCAAATTGGTGATGAATCCCATTTGGGTGTTTTTTAAGATGTATATTTTAAAAATCGGAATCACTGACGGTTTACGTGGATTTACCATAGCTTCCATTTCCGCTTTTACAGAATTTATGACCTACTCGAAAGCGTGGCTCTATAAAGCAAAAAAAGGACGGAATTCTTTATGAATTCCGTCCTTTTGATGGATAGGTACTGCTAGTGTTATGCTAGAGACAATCCGTTTCTTTGAAGTACCGTCTCCTCCAATTGATTATTGTATTTTTCTACCTTAGGATTCATATATGCGAACCACAATGGAGGAATAAAAGACATCAACATTGACGCCGGGTATCCTAGGGGAAGTTGGGGCGATTCCTCAAAGTGCCTCAGGACTTGATATTTTCTATTCGCTTTATAGTGGTGGTCAGAATGACGTGTCAATTCGTACAAAAATATTCTTCCCAGTTCATGATTCGAATTCCAAGAATGGTATTCCCTAACCGGTTCATATCTGCCGGAAGGCAATTTTTTTCGGCGTAAGCCGTAATGTTCGATATAGTTGACGCATTCCAACAATAGAAAGCCGATGATTCCTGCAATGACCGCCAAGCCCAAGGCTGTCCATCCGAAAACCAATAGAATAGTCAGTGCATATAAGAACTGTATGATTTGATATCCGACCATCGGATTTTTGATTCCATAGGGACGGTGTCCTTTTCTAGCGGTTTGGTCTGCCGATATTTTCCAAGCGCTCATATAACTGCCCGTTACCGAGCGGAAAAAGAAAGCGTACAGTGTTTCATTGAGTCTGGATGATGCCGGGTCTTTATCGGTAGACACCCATTTGTGGTGACCATAATTGTGTTCAATGATAAAATGTAAGTAGAATTCCGGAAGCAATAACATTTTTGCCATCATTCGCTCGTACCAAGTTTCGCGGTGCCCCAACTCATGTGCCACATTGATACCGTCGGCTCCTAGTATGATACCCACACTTAGTGTCATACCTGCGACCTCCCACCACAACAAGTCTTGTGTGGATACGGTCCATAGGAAAAAAATGACCAACCCCCATACCATAGGTACATTGAGGTAGAGCATCAAATCAAATAACCTGCTTTTAAGCTTGCTGTCTTCTTCTTCGACGGTAAAGTTCTTTCCATTTCCTTGAAAAATGAATTCCAGAATCGGTATCGTAACAAATGCGATAAAGAATCCGCCAAAAGACCATGTTCCCCCTAAACCGACGGCGAGGTAGGCGGCGATAGGAGCGACATATGCGAATAAATATTTTAAATCTCTCATAATAATTACATTTGATAGTACAAATTTAATCAAAAAATCGAACTTTGTAAATGTATTTAGTTCGATTTTTGAAAAATTATGGAATGGGAAGGAAGTCATTGGATAAAAAACGTAAAGAGAATCACCAAAAGAAGAGGGAGTGGATTGTACAATTGTATCCGCATCTCCGCGATGGTGGTTTGAAAGATTTGAAAATGGATGAAGTAGCCAAGTTGCTTGGAAAGAGCAAGTCTACCGTCTATGAGTATTTTAAATCCAAAGAAGAGATTGTCGCCGGAGTAGTGGCTTATAAGTTGGAAGCCCTAGGAGGCTTTCAAGCAATACTAGAGAATGAAGCGTGGACTTATGAGCGTCGGTTTGAAGAACTGGTCGGTTATATCGCTCCTATCTTATCTGATATTTCAACAACATTATTAGTGGATATAAAAAATTTGTTTCCGGGTATTTGGGCGACAGTGGAGTCTTTTTTCAGCATGGTTTCAGGTGAACTCATGACCTATTATCAAAATGGAATGAAAGAAGGGGTTTTTAGAAAGGTACATCCGGCTATTTTGGTTGAATCAGATCGGTTTTTCTTCTTCCAACTTGTAGAGCCGGAGTTTTTGAAAAAAAGCGAATTGACTCCACAAGAAGCATTTACCCATTATTTCAAAATGAAGTTTCACGGTTTGCTGGACTGATTTCGACCATCCGCATTTATCAGGTTTTATTAAGTCACAAAAAACAGTGTTTTTGTATGTTTTCTACGAATCATCTTGCCACCTTGCTCGTAATATAGATTAGAGCACGAAGAAATCCCACCTGATTTAAACTCAGACGATACATGATATTGTAGGATGTCCACACCTAGGATACATTTGAATGTAGCTAATAGCTAGCATAATGTATTAAATATCAATCATATTAGTATTAAATCGTTAGCAATAAGCAATGATGAATATAGAACAACCGTTGATGGCAAGGAGACAAGTCGTATTTGACAGTCTTCAAAATTATCAAAGTAAGCAAGGACAAACATTTACCACAAATCAGGATAAGGGAACCATGTCATTTAAGACAAGACTGGAAAAATTTAGGATATTGGCTTCTGGCCGGGGAATTGTCATGATTTCGGCCTTGGTCTTTCTGTCTTGCTCCAGCCCGTTTTTCTTGATTTCACTTAGTGTCCCCTTGTTAGTTATATCCTTTTTGGCCTTGAAATTGGAATTGAACCGCAACAGTTACAAGGCACTTTCTTTAGTTTATCTATTTTTATTAGTAGGATTTGGCTATGGCCTTCCGATATATTTTATATCCTCTATTCCTCCTTTTTTATTACCGGTCTGTTTGGCAATTGTCACGGTTTCTATGTTTTCCTACATAGAAAAAATGAAATTCAGATTAGTTTTGGTCTTGATGAATGTTGGCTTGTTTTTCATTTTACCTCTTATCCATCCGAAAATTTCAACCGGCTGGGAAGAAGCGTTGGCGTTCGGATTATTCGTTACTCCGTGGCTTTCCGGGAATCTCATCCGACTTCCCACATTCAACCAAGAATATATCCAAGACAAAGTCGATTTTGAACACATCATGGAAAGCATGGACGAGGGCGTCATGTTTGTGGACAACGCAGGAAAGTGTGTTTATGCCAACCAAAAATGGATGGAATTTACAGGATATTCTACTGACGAATTACTAGGAGTGGATGTGGGAGAATTATTACTTTCCAAATCGGATCAAGAGTTTTTGAAATCACAATTTGACGAAAGACAGGCCGGACGATCTAACAGATACGAAATCAGGATTATCACAAAAAGTGGTCGCCTCAAATGGATTTTGAATATCGGGACACCGCTCTTCAATGTAAAAGGAGAAGTCATCGGGTCGATTGGTATCATGACCGATATTACTGAGAAAAAAGAAATGTTGGAAAAGATGGAATCCTACAATAAATTGGTGAGCCGCTCCAACGAAGAACTCAAGCAAATTAATAAGGAACTGGAACAATATGCATATGTAGCTTCCCATGACTTGAAATCTCCACTCCGATCAATTGCTAGTTTCGCCTCCTTGTTGAAAAGAAGATATGCCCATCAGTTGGATGATGAAGCCCAAGAATTTATCCATTACATTACCAAGGGGTGTAAAGATATGTCTGAGCTGGTTGAGGGTTTGTTGAATTATGCCACTCATTCACAGAAGCCGGAAATCAAAGAAGTCTCGCTTTCCGGTTTGATGCAACGTGTCAAGATGGATATGGTAGAAGCCTTGGCCTCTTCTAATGGTGTTGTTATTGCGGATGACCTTCCTGTGATCAATGGCAACTATTTACAAATTCAAAGGTTGTTCAGAAACTTGATTGAGAACGCCATCAAATACCGACGGGAAGATGTACGTCCGATCATTAATATCCGAATGGTCGATCAAGAAGATGATATGATCACGATTGCCGTTTCCGATAATGGAATCGGGATGAAAAAAAATTATTCGGATCGGATTTTTAGAATGTTCAGCCAATTAAATCCCAGTTACGAAGGAATCGGAATGGGACTTGCCATCTGCAAAAAAATCATGGACAATCACCAAGGACGTATCGAAGTGGAATCCGCTCCCGGTTTGGGAACCGTTTTTTATCTAAAATTCCCTAAAAGCCATATCAGTATTTCAGAAGTAGCATAGCCTTTTTTTCAAGGGGACGGTTTCATCAATATGTAGCGAATCGGGCTAGAACAATACCTGATTCTCTATATTCGACGATGGTTTTTTGACCATTAGCCGAACGGTGGTGTCTCGGGGTGTCCTCCATTTTCCAATCATTCGTATCCAATTGCAAACTTTCCCAAGGAGTCAAGGCGGTTTCAACATCAGTCGGAGTGGTTCCGTCCAACCAATTGGAAACGGAGTCCGGTTCCATTTTTAAAGCCAATATGATTTCATAATCAGATGGTCCGGGTACAGATAACCGATCACTTGTCCCATTGTCATGGAATGTAATATTGTATTCCGCATCCAATAAGGCAGATGGGTTTTGAATATATTGACGCATGAAAGCCATTTTCTTTTCTTGGGAAGAGAAGGATGAACTATTGGTGGAAGTAGATAAATCATCTGTATCGGTACCGGATGATTGGCAAGAAAACAACAAGGGGAAACAAAAAATGAGAATCAGGAAACGGTACATTGAATGCGATTTTGATGCCAAAAATAAGCGACTGTTCAAGGAAAACCAATTACCTTCGTAGCAAAATCATCAATTATGTTAACGGCCATTTCTCCCATTGACGGAAGGTATGCTTCCAAAACCCATTCATTGAAAGATTATTTTTCTGAATATGCGCTCATAAAGTATCGGGTATGGGTGGAAGTGGAATACCTCAAAGCCCTCAAAGCCCTCCCATTGCCTCAGTTGTCTGATTTTCCGAAAGAAGCCCTTCGATTGTTGGATCAAATGTTAGAGGGGTTTTCGGAAGAAGATGCTCAATCTGTCAAAGCGATAGAAAGAACCACCAATCATGATGTCAAAGCCGTAGAGTATTTCATAAAATCAAAATTGGAAGCAGCCGGATTCGACCAACATTTGGAGTTCATTCATTTTGGTTTGACCAGTCAAGACATCAACAATACCGCGACTCCGAAAATGATAAAGGACGCCCTTGAAAATGTCTGGCTGCCGGAGTTGAAAACCACAATTGCACAAATCAAAACCTTGGCGAAGGATTGGAAAGATATTCCCATGTTAGCGAAAACGCATGGCCAACCGGCATCCCCGACTGTACTCGGCAAGGAATTCATGGTGTTCGTAGAACGCTTGGAGGTACAACTTGAAGGCATGAAAAAGTTGCCCTTCCGGGCGAAATTCGGAGGAGCTACCGGAAACTTTAATGCGCATTACATTGCCTATCCGAATATAGATTGGATGGCTTTCGGCGACCGCTTCGTCAGTAGGCAATTGGGCTTGGAGCGATCCGGGTTTACGACCCAAATCCAGCACTATGACAACCTAGGAGCTATATTTCATAATATGGCTCGAATACATACCATTCTCCTTGATTTGTGCAGGGATGTTTGGACATATATTTCCATGGAATATTTCAAGCAGAAAGTGGTGAAGGGGGAAGTGGGGTCATCGGCTATGCCGCATAAAGTCAATCCCATAGATTTTGAAAATGCGGAAGGAAACCTAGGTCTAGCCAATGCCATACTGGAACACTTGGCTGCCAAACTTCCAGTATCTCGTTTACAACGCGATCTCACGGACAGTACGGTACTTAGGAATGTAGGCGTTCCTTTTGGTCATTCTTCAATCGCCTTTAAATCGATTCAAAAAGGATTGGGCAAATTATTGCTCAACGAAAAAGCATTGTTCGATGATTTGGAAAATAACTGGGCGGTCGTAGCGGAGGCCATTCAAAACATCCTAAGAAGGGAGGGATATCCGAAACCATATGAAGCCCTCAAAGAATTGACACGGGGCAAAGCTTCCATTTCTAAAGCGGATATTAAGGAGTTTATCGCCGGTTTGGATGTGGGGGAAAACATCAAACAAGAGTTGAACGGCATCTCCCCACATAATTATATCGGAAAATCCCCCGTTTACTGATTGTCCGAATTCGGACAATCATCAACTTCTTTTTTTATCTTTGCAACCAATTCGAACAAAGTGACGTTCTTATGTGTGTATAAAATGACGGAGGTTTATTATCCGTTTTTTGATAAAAAGTATTTCCAAGTTACATTTAAAAATTGATACAATGGCTTTTGAATTCAATGATGCAAACTTCCAAACCGAAGCAATAGAATCCGATCAACTGGTAATGGTTGATTTTTGGGCTGAATGGTGTGGGCCTTGTAAGCGAATCTCTCCAATCATTGACGAACTCGCTGACGAATTTGACGGTAAGGTCAAAGTCGGGAAAGTGAATGTGGATAACAATTCTGATGTGCCGACTCAGTTCAAGGTACGCAGTATTCCTTTGGTCGTCCTCATGAAAAATGGTGAGGTGGTTGAAAAGATGGTCGGAGCACGTTCAAAAGCGGACTATTTGGCCGCTATTGAAAAACATGCTTGATTATTATAAGAATAATGCATAAATAGAAGCCTTGCCCGATTCGGGCAAGGCTTTTGTTGTATTAATAAGGAAATTACACCCGACGAATATGAAATTACTAGACGAGCAAAGTGTTAGGGACCTAGGGAATCTAGAACTCTTGGCCAAGCAAGTAGTGGAAGGATTTATTATCGGTTTGCACAAATCTCCCTTTCATGGTTTTTCCGTTGAATTTGCAGAACACCGTTTATATAATCCGGGAGAGGCGACCAAAAATATCGATTGGAAAGTATTCGCTCGTACAGATAAGCTATTTACTAAAAAATATGAAGAGGAAACCAACCTTAGGTGCCAAATCGTAATCGATACTTCTTCCTCCATGTATTTTCCGGAGGTCAAAAAAGAAACCCCTAACTATATCAATAAGCTGAGATTTTCCGCACTAGCGGCAGCCGCTTTGATGAATTTACTCCAAAAACAGCGTGATGCATTCGGATTGAGTACTTTCGATTCTGAAATCAGGGAGCACACCCGATGTAAATCAAGTACCACCCATTATCGTTTATTACTTTCCTACCTACAACGAATCATTGACAACCCTGAACGGGATAAGACGACTTCCGCTACAGAAGCGCTCCACCAAATCGCCGATAGTATCCACAAAAGGAGTTTGGTCGCTATTTTTAGTGATATGTTCGAAGAAGGCGACCGATCAGAAGAGCTTTTCGCCGCTCTCCAACACCTCAAGCACAATAAACATGAAGTCGTCCTCTTCCATGTCACCGATAAAAAACTGGAACAAGATTTCGATTTTGAAAACCGGCCCTATGTTTTTATAGATATGGAAACGGGAGAGAAAGTCCGCCTTCAATCCAATCAAGTCAAGGACTATTATATCGAGCGAATGAAAGAATATACTGACGCACTAAGAATGAAATGCCTACAGTATAAAATCGATTTCGTCGAAGCGGATATCAATCAAGGGTTTCGTCAGGTATTGCAAGCTTATTTGGTGAAGCGGGCGAAGATGTCGAGGTAGGAATTGTAATTTTTGTATTGAAATAAACATCATCAACTCCCTAGGACAAATCGTTCGTTTTGAGAATGCCATTGTTGGAATAAAAGACCGTCATCAATTGGATGTTTCCGATTTGCCAAAAGGCAATTATATTATTCAAATCTTAGGCGAAAATGGAACATCTTCGGTACTTCAATTTATGAAAATCGATTGATTTCCAATGTGAAAATAAAATGAAAAAATGAGGCTGTCTCAATGAATGAGGCAGCCTCATTTTCTTTTAAAACACACTCAAGTAATAGGTGGAATAATTGTTATACTTTGGATTTTGTCTTATCTTTAGACCAGAGAAGTTACGAAAAAGAACAAACCTTTTTAATAGTTTAAGCAGCAAAGTTCAGCTTGCTTGGCCTTATTTTTATTTTTTTCAACGTGGATAATATTAGGGAAGCTTTATGACAGTTTCTCTATACCTATTTAAATGGGTGTGAATTTTATCACAAACACCCTTTTTTACTTGTTTTTTAAAAACATCCAGCTTGGCTATGGTTATGCTGGGAGCAATCTATGAAACCTATTACTCAAAATCTTTAACCAAAGTTATCTTATGAAATTGAATCTAATTTTTACACTCGCATTTATGCTCTTTTTTATCACTGCCCAAGGGGCTACTTCCCAAGGATTTGAATCCTATTATGGTTGTGAAGGAGATGGTTATTCAGTAACCGTAAATGGAACGACTTATGATGAATCGAATCCTTCCGGAACCGAAGTTATTATTGGAGGCAGCTATACGGGAGCGGATTCAACCGTTATTATTGACTTGGTCTTTAATCCGACCTCTTATGGAGATGAATTCTATATCGGCTGTAGTGGCGATGGCTATGGAGTGGTTGTAAACGGAAATTGGTATGATGAATCCAATCCAATCGGAGTCGAAGTATTGGTAAATTATATCGGTTGTGATTCTATTATCACGATAGACCTCCAATATAATCCGACCACAACAGCCTCGGAGACATATGAAGGCTGCTCCGGAGATGGTTATAGTGTAACGGTAAATGGAGTGACTTACGACGAGAGCAATCCTAATGGTACTGAAATCGGCACCAATGAATGGGGTTGTGATTTAATCACTAATATTGATTTAAATTTCAATCCTTCTTCTACTGGTGCGGAATTTTATACTGGTTGTTCAGGAGATGGTTATAGTGTTGTTGTCAATGGAAATGTTTATGATGAATCGAATCCTATTGGAACAGAAGTACTCACCAATTATTTGGGTTGTGATTCTGTCGTTACGATAGACTTACTGTTTAATCCTAATTCCCAAGGATTTGAATCCTATTTTGGTTGTGAAGGAGACGGCTATTCCGTAACGGTAAACTTTACGACTTATGATGAGTTTAACCCGATAGGCATAGAGGTATTGACCAATTATTTAGGTTGCGATTCCGTAGTGACGATTGACCTTTTGTTCAATCCGACCACGACAGCTTTGGAAACATATGAAGGCTGCTCCGGAGATGGTTATAGTGTAACGGTAAATGGAGTGACTT
>JAHDCE010000022.1:15700-15872 GCA_020630045.1 Saprospiraceae bacterium
AATCGAATCCTATTGGAACAGAAGTACTCACCAATTATTTGGGTTGTGATTCTGTTGTGGCAATAGATCTTTCCTTTGGAGGAGGTGCCGCTCCGATGAATCCCCAATACGAAATATTAACCAATACGTCAGCGAAACTCTCTTGGGATCCGGTGGCCGGTGCTACGAACTA
>JAHDCE010000640.1 GCA_020630045.1 Saprospiraceae bacterium
AAAGTGCCCTTTTTGGGTTACATTTTTGGGCAAGCAAAAATGTAACATCAACCCAGCCGTTGAACAAATACCAAACGGATCTTCACCAAGGATTTTCTTGGAAAATGAGGTAGAATGTGCAATTTATTATACACACATAATTAACTTTAAAGAAGGTAATATCGAATCTATATATTACCTTCCTTATTTCAATACAAAACCAAAGCCATGAAAAATTTATCCATACCTTTTGCCCTTGGCATTTTAATCCTTTTTGCCGCTTGTGAACCACAAGGAAATTCGAATGCTGGAACAGATACGCCCGATACTGAACCGACGCAAACTGAGGCCTCAGTTTTATCCTTTGCCATTGATTCTTCGACTTTCAAAAGTTGCCATAAGGATCGTTGTGCGGATGCTTCTATTTCCATTCAAGTAGCCGAAGGCGGTGATGCAAAAGTGAAGGACAGTTTGAATACTTATGCCTACCGCTATCTCAACAATACCCTAGAAGCGGGTGAGGAAGGAGCTGAATACAAAAAAGCGGGAGCAGCTGCCGCCGCCTTTTGTAAAGCCTTCGTCGATTATGCCAAAGAAGACGACAATGAATTCGGTGGTGATTGGAGTACAGAAATCCAATGGAGCAAATTGTCTCAAAATGAAAATGCCATTGTCATGGAGGGCGCCCAATATTCATATACCGGAGGAGCGCATGGCAACGGTAGCATCAGATTCACCACTTTCAATGCCAAAGACGGTTCTGTCATCGACATCTATAGCCTGGTAAAAGATGAAGAAAAATTCCTAGCGGTTCTAGAAAAAGCATTAAGAACGAAATTGGAAATTCCGGAAGGACAATCCCTAGGAGAATTCGGATTGTTCGGCGATGAATTCGCCGCTCCGGCAAATATGGCTTTCGTCAAGGACAAGCTCATCATGATGTACAATACTTATGAAATCGGCCCTTATGCTATGGGAAGTACGGACTTGGAAATCCCGAAGGAACAGTTGGAGGGTTTGTTTGATTATAGTGGGTTGTGATTGACGTAAACCTTATTTTCTTATTGCAATACCATGTCCATCCAATACATCCATAAATACGTCGAACTCTGGGAAGAATCGCGAAAGAGATTCCAATCTCAGACACATGTAATGACGGAGACGATATTACAAGGAGTAGAATCGAATTTGAACATCACCTTTCCTGCTGCGATAAAAGAATATTACTTATGGATTGAACAACCTTTTTATTTTGAATTTAAAGAAAACGAACACACGGATATAAATTCTTTATACGAGCACTTTTTTAAAGAAAAAATTATTCGTGATAAAAAAGTTTTTCTAGGAGAACATTCGCCTACTTATTTCAATATGAACCAAGGAGAGAATCCACCGGTATATCAAGACATCAACGGAGTTCCTCGTATATTAAACGAGCATTTTTCAGATTACATTTATGAAAGAAGTGTAAACTTTATCCAATCAATGGTCGCGATGAATCGCAGGATTTGGCAGGTCCCTTATTTAAATAATAGATTTAAACTATAAGGCGTGGAAACCATAATATTGCAAGGCAGCAAGGGGGTATTGGATATCAAATTGATGAATGCCGCTTCTTCCAATTGGGTGATATTTCACGGAAGTGAAATCATTATGGAGTATTGTATCGGTCAATACAATTCCTATACAACCGTTTGTTGTGGAAGAAATGAAAACCAGCTTAATATTAAATTGAACGCCATTCAAAACAAATTGAACAAGGGGTCGATTGAACCGGATGATTTAATCACCCAAGTACATGACTTCATGCAATTATTCGTCGATGGAAAATATATATTGTCTCTGACGGATAAAACAACCAAAACCTTCAACGACCTAACCGAAAAAAACGATTTTGACTTGGTTCCTTTGCCTCCTAATAGTTGGCAGGACGGTGTTCGGGTTTATACACCCAATCATATTTACCCTGACTTCCTAAGTGGAAAGTTCGGATATCATGGAGCTGATAATGGTTACTGGAACGAGACCGTTTCCAGAAGACATCTGACCCCGGAAAGAATCGAATATTACAAGGGAAAAATCAGGTCGGGCATTCGTCCTATCGTAGTATTATTCGGAGTAACGGGATTCGAACGATTCACCGATTTCGGAAAGGATTTATTTGTCATTGACGGACATCATAAATTGTGCGCCTATCAACAACTCGGATATCAACCGAAGGTATTGACCATTCAAAGGGATTTGACCGACGCTCTCATAGAGCACATATCCCCTACTCCGAAACAAACAGAAAGCTTTCACCAATTTATTCTGGATGGACATTCCTTTAAGGCAGGAAATTTGTATTTTGATTATTTGAATACGCTTATTCAAATACAAAAGGAAAAAGGATAAAATACTACCCCCCCTTATTTCTTGCGTCTTTTTTCTAATGTTACGTCTATATCATGAACTTGTTTATAGGTTTAAGTACCTGGACAAAAGTAATCGAATAATGATTTTCATGGGTATTTTTGTTT
>JAHDCE010000641.1:0-1568 GCA_020630045.1 Saprospiraceae bacterium
CAAGACTGTCCCTTGAATCGCTCCGATACGCATAGCGGAAGACGTACTGTATCCCACATCAGTTTTTTCAGGAACGGTTTCAAGTAGTGGAAGCGCTGCCGTGAACTCATGCATAGCTCGTAGTCGCATCCTGATTCCGGGAGCGATATTGCCTCCTAGATAAATACCCGATGCATGTACTAGTTCATATTTGATACATGTGCCGGCATCAATCACCAAGCAATGTTGTCCGGGAAATTCGGCTGTCGCTCCAACCGCTGCCGCTATCCTGTCTTTACCAAGTGTGGACGGTGTTTGGTAAAGGTTGACAATGGGTCGTGGTGTTTCCGTTCCTAGTATTTCAAAGTTACGGCCTTCTTTAAGTGCCGAAATGACCGGATTTTTTTGTTGGCGAACCGAGGAAATCATTCCTTGTTCCACTCGGTGGTTTTTGAGCCATTCTATGAGTAGGTTCACCTCTTTGCCGGTCCAAGTTTCGTATATGGCGCCATGTTGAAAAACAGCGGCTTTAATACGGGTATTTCCTATGTCAATAGCGGCCTTCATCAATGTTTGAAGTGGCGAATACCGGTTTTTACCATCGCCAAATCATTTTGGTCGCAATAATGAATGCTCAATTTATCATTAATCGATCCTGCGGGTTGAACCACTGCGGTAATCCCTGCTTTATGTGCGATTTCGACACAGTCCGGGAAAGGGAAAAACGCATCGGAAGCCATAACCGCTCCTTGAAGGTCGAATCCGAATCTTCCTGCTTTTTCAATGGCTTGCTGACAAGCGTCGACTCTTGAAGTCTGCCCGCATCCCATACCGATCATCTGTTGATTTTTGACCAAGACGATGGTATTTGATTTGACGTGTTTTACACATTTGATGGCGTATTCCAAATCATCCATTTCTTGTTCTGTCGGTGTGCGTTGGGTCATGAGTTCGAACTGGTCTTTTGTTTCCGAGACCAAATCGGCGTCTTGTTCGATGACACCATTCAATAAGCTTTTGAATGCTTTTTTCTGAACACCGAAGTCAGAAATTTTAAGGAGAATCCGTTTCTTTTTCTTTTTCAATATTGCTAGTGCATCCGGTTCAAAATCGGGTGCGATTAGAATTTCATAGAACAATCCGTTGATTTGTTCCGCTGTAGCGGAATCGACGGGTCGGTTACTTACGAATATTCCGCCGAAAGCGGAAATATTATCACAAGCCAGTGCATCTGTCCAAGCTTGGAACAGAGTGCTTCGGGTCGCGATACCACAAGCATTGGTGTGTTTGATGATAATAAAGGTCGGATCATCATCTTTGAACTCCCGCATAAATGATACGCCCGCGTCGACATCCACTAAATTGTTATAGGACAACTCTTTTCCATTCAGTTGCGTGAACAGCTTTTCCAATGGGCCATAAAATGTGGCTTCTTGGTGTGGGTTTTCTCCGTATCGTAGTGTCTTGCCTTGGTCGAAGCTCCGCTTAAAGCTCAATTCACCCAATTCTTGGTTGAAGTAGTTGTGAATCGCCACATCATAATGGGATGAAACGGCGAAAGCTTTTCTAGCTAATTTTTTATGGTCTTC
>JAHDCE010000641.1:1578-2484 GCA_020630045.1 Saprospiraceae bacterium
TATTTTTGACTAAACATACAGACCAACTCCCGATAATTTTTTACGGTCTTCAATATCCGTAAATCCGTTTTTGTCTTCCAATATACCTAGGAGAAAATCATAATTTTCCATTGATGGAACAATCATGACGTCCTTGTAATTTTTGGCTGCTGCACGAATCAGTGAAATGCCCCCGATGTCTATTTTTTCAATAATGGTGCTTTCGTCATCCGTTTGTGCCACCGTTTTTTCAAAGGGGTATAAATCCACGATGACCAAATCGATTTCGGGGATTTTGTATTCTGCCAACTCCATCAAATGACCTTCTTCCCGACGTGCCAAAAGCCCGCCGAATACCATCGGGTGGAGCGTTTTGACCCGACCATCTAAGATGGATGGGTAGTTGGTCAATGATTCTACGGAAGTGACGGGTACACCTGCTTGGTTTTCCAAGTAGTTCTGGGTGCCTCCTGTAGAAATGATTTGTACGCCAAGATCGTTTAATTTCCTAGCGATTGGTGCGATTCCGTCTTTATGGAAAACGGAAATTAACGCGGATTTGATTTTGATTGGTGCCATGGGAAAGACTGATTGTTTGAAAATCGGCACAAAGGTACGCAAGACGTATTACATTCTTGTTCCTTATACTACTATTAGCATGTTAAGAATTGGGCTATACCGGCTATTTTAAGTACCCGGCCATAAATAATTAGGGAATATGCTTTTCGGGTATTTTTGCTTTATCCTTCGTACAGTCCTCAACTTGGTAGCTATGGCTACCAGTTTCCGGGCTTCCCTCGACTAAAACAAAAATACACATGAAAATCATTATTCAATTACTTTTGTCCAGGTACTTAATAGATGTTATCACGAAAAATTGAGTATAGCCCAACCGTTATTTTGGAAATCCACTTCGTTATTCCCCTT
>JAHDCE010000023.1:0-13326 GCA_020630045.1 Saprospiraceae bacterium
CGAAAGTCATCGCCGCCATGGTCATATATCCACCATAACTTCCTCCGATGATTCCGATTTTATCACCATCGATATAATCTTGTGACTGCAACCATTTCTTACCCCAAATACAATCTTTCAAGTCCTTGTCACCATGGTTTTTGTCGTCCATCTTGTAGAACGTTTTCCCATAGCCGCTACTACCTCTATTGTTTACGGCAAGTACGGCATAACCATGATTCACCATATATTGAATCAAGGAGAAATAACCGGTTCTCGACTGACCACCGGGGCCACCATGCACCCAAACCAAAGCAGGTACCTTATTGTCCTTGGTGGCGTTATGCGGCTTGTAATAAATCGCAGGAATTTCAAGTCCGTCGAATGATTTATAGCGAACGACTTCGGCAGAAACCAAATCATCAGGATTGATATCGGCATTTAGTGTTTCAGTCAATTTTTTTAAATCGCCGGATTCAAAATTATACACATAAATATTGCTCGGTGCCTTAGACGTACCCACGGAAAGGCGCATTTTGTTTTCGCTTTCCGAAATACTCACCGCCGTGACATCACCATCTTTGATATCTGGAAACGCAACTGATTTTCCGGTTGCGTTATCAAGCACTTTTAAAGTATTTTTTCCATCTTCATTGATAGCGATGACGCGATATTTTTCATTTTCACTCAAGTAGGAATACATCACATCCCAATCCGCTTCGAATAAGGTTTTGCGTTCTCCGGTTTCAATTTCATATTGTACTAAATAGGCGAACTCTTTACCTACGTCCGTGATATAATAAAAATATTTTCCATCATCACTGAATCCGGCCGCTCCGTAGGAGCCCGGCTTATCCTTTTCGGAAATGTCTTTTCTCCATTTGGTTTTTGAATCCGCCAACCACAACTCGTTTTCACTTGTCGTAATGGTTTTTGAAAATGCGAATACTTTTTCATCATTCGTCATACCCGCCACATTGATTCCGTCATTGTTTTGATAGATAAGTTCGGGTTTCCATTCTCCTACTTTCATCTTGTACATGTCCATGAATTGCGGATTACGCTTATTGGACATGATGTACATGTATTTTTCATCTTCGCTCCAGCCGCCGAAGCCGGCACGTGCATTCTCCTCTGGCGTCAAATCGGTGGAGGTTCCATCTTCATTCAGTAGATAAAGATGGCTCAATTCATTACCGCCCTTGTCTGCTCGATAAATGATCTGGTTCGTACCGGGCACATAATCAACCGCGAAATATGAATCGCCATCGGAATTCGTAATCGCCTTACGAGTTCCATCTGCGATATTGATTTCGTAAACATTGAAAATTCCGGTTTCGTCGCTACTGACCAACATCTTCGACTCATCCTCAGAAAAACTTCCGCCAGCCACACGGTTGTTTTTATAAAATTCTTCAATAGAATATTCCTTGACCTCCTTGGGAGCTTCTCCCGTGGTTGTGGTTTCACAGGAATAAAGGGCCATGCCTAAAAAGGCACCCATACCATACAATAACGATTTTTTCATTTTGATTTAATTTAAACTTTTGGAAATGGTAGATTGACGCATAAATATAGAAAACTCATTATGAGACAACTGTAAATGATAGACGGGTTACAGTAAATCTTCTATATATGGTTAGAAATAAGGAATTTAATTCATCAATTCCGTATCTTGCCGTTGCAATTCCCAATTGTATTTATTTAAAATCATTTCTACATGTTGATATTACATCCGTTAAAAACGGACTACTCTTACTTGGATGCAGAGTCGCAAGACATCATGCACAAAACAATCGCTTGGTTTGAAGCCAAAGGAAAACACAAATTGACGCAAGATGACAGGAACTTTGTTTGGTATGCGGACTTTCTTTCCTTTGTCAAGGAAAATAAGATATTCGCACGACTGATGACACCTGTCGAACAAGGAGACGATAGCTCGCAATGGAATACTGCAAGGATCGCCGCCTTTACGGAAATCTGTGGATTTTATGGATTATGTTATTGGTACACCTACCAAGTATCTTCCCTAGGACTCGGCCCGATTTGGATGAGTAAAAATGAAAAAGCGAAAGCCAAGGCCGCCAAGTTATTGGAAGAAGGCCACATCTTCGCTTTCGGACTTTCAGAAAAAGAACATGGAGCGGACATTTATTCAAGTAGCGTCAAATTGGCCAAACAAGCCGATGGTTCATATATCGCTACCGGACGAAAATACTATATCGGAAACGGTAATCTCGCCGGAATGGTCTCTGTTTTCGGAGTCATGGAAGACACCAAAGATTATGTATTTTTCGTGGTCGATTCACAACACCCGAACTATAAATTAATCAAGAATGTCGTCAATAGCCAATCCTACGTTTCGGAGTTCGAATTGGACAATTATCCAATCACAGAAGATGACATTTTACATGTCGGTCGTGATGCTTGGGATGCCGCTTTGAATACCGTCAACATCAACAAATACAACCTAGGATGGGGAACGATAGGCATTAGCACTCATGCGATGTATGAAGCCATTAATCACGCTTCCAATCGTAATTTGTATGGCAAATTCGTTACGGACTTCCCGCATATCAAAGCCTTGTTCACTAGGGCTTACACTCGCTTGGTCGCCATGCGTTTGTTTACATTCCGTGCTACGGATTATATGCGTTCCGCTTCAGCGGAAGACCGCCGTTATTTGTTGTTCAACCCAATGGTAAAAATGAAAGTGACCCTAGAAGGGGAACACGTTATCAACGACCTTTGGGATGTCATTGCAGCAAAAGGTTTTGAAGGGGACACCTACTTCAATATGGCAGCAAGGGATATCCGTGCATTGCCAAAATTGGAAGGAACCGTGCATGTCAACATGGCTTTGATTATCAAGTTCATGCCGAATTACTTCTTCAATCCGGGAGAGTTTCCTGAGATTCCGACAAGGTACGATGCCACCCAGGACAGTTTCTTGTTCAACCAAGGACCGACCAAGGGATTATCTCGTATCCAATTTCACGATTATCAAGCAGCTTATGAGTTGTATGACTTGCCTAATGTCAATGTATTCAAAAAGCAAATCGCTTTATTGAAAGAAACCTTGATGATGGCCGGACCGACTCCAGAGCAACAAAAAGATATCGACTTCCTATTGACTGTCGGTGAATTGTTCACACTCGTCGTTTATGGTCAATTGATTTTGGAAAATGCCAAAATTTGGAATATTGAGGAAAGATTAATCGATCAAATGTTCGAAGTATTCGTGGAGGACTTCTCCAAGTTCGCACTTCAGATTTATTCGAAACCAACGGCCACTGAAGGACAAATGCAATACGCTCAGAAGATGATGATGAAACCGGTTCATGATCAAGAGCGGACGGATTATATCTGGAAAAACCATGTCTATGCCATGAAAGATATTTATGAAATGGCCGAAGATGGTAGCGTTGTCAGAACGGAAGCCGTCGTGTAATTGACATAAATGAATTTGTTCAGCCGCCATCACTCAATCATGAGTGATGGCGGTTTGTTTTTTAGAGAATAAAGTATCTTTAAAGATTGTTTCAACTCATCGAATCATGAAATACATATACATCCTTTTCTTATCTCTCTTGACTTGGGTCGCTTCCGCTCAAAATACAGTCGGTATTTTTTCCAATACTCCTGAATCATTGGATGGGTATACCTTATTCACTCCATCACAATCCCCAATCACATATTTGATTGACAATTGTGGAGAACGAGTACATTCTTGGGAAAGTCAATATCGACCCGCATTTTCCGTCTATTTATTAGAAGACGGAAAGCTTTTACGTACCACTAGGATCGTTGAAGGCACCGCCATCTCCGGTGGTATCGAAATATTGGACTGGGACAGCAACGTGATTTGGGAATACAACCCGGAAGCAGAAGGTCTGGGGAGACGTCATCATGATGTAGAAATATTACCCAATGGAAACATACTCATGATTGTAAGAGACCTCAAGAGTTCGGATGACTTGGCGGCGGTCGGTTCTCCTTTGACATTGAACAACCTCCGTTCCGAAAAAATCATTGAAATCCAACCCGATTTGGTCAATGGCGGAGCCACCGTAGTTTGGGAATGGGTGGTATGGGATCACCTAGTACAAGAAGACGAACCTTCGGCTTCTACATTTGGTGTCCTTGCCGAAAATCCCGGCAAAATCAACATCAATCACAATCCGAGCGGAGACCCGGATTGGCTGCATATGAATTCGGTAGACTATCACCCGGAATTGGATCAGATTCTTTTAAGTGTCCGTAACTTCAACGAAATCTGGATCATCGACCACTCCACGACTACTGCCGAGGCGGCGACAAGTACCGGAGGGAACAGCGGCAAGGGAGGAGAGCTCTTATACCGCTGGGGTAATCCACTCGTTTACGGAAGGGGGACTTCTGACGATCGAAAACTATACGGACAACATGATGCCACATGGATTACGGATGATCCGGAAAACATCGGAAAAATCATCTTATACAACAACCGTGTCCAAGATGATATCGGACTCTACTCTGAAATTGGACAATTCGAACCGCCCGTAGACATGGATGGAACTTATACCTTATCCCCTACGGAAGCATTTATGCCCGCCGGATTCGACTGGACTTACAGTGAAGGGTCGAGCGGTGATTTCTTCTCCCATGTCATATCAGGAACACAACGTTTGAAAAACGGGAACACCTTAATTTGTGAGGGAACCAGCGGACATTTTTTTGAAGTCAATCAAGCAGGTGATATTGTTTGGGATTATGTCAATCCTGACGTGGGTGGAAATATGATGCCACAAGGAGACTTAGTTACTGGAAATGATGTTTTTCGTTGTACTCGCCTTACATCAGACTACCCGGGATTGGCAGGAAGGGACCTAACTCCCCAAGGCATTTTAGAAGATGCTAATAATTATGATTGTACGATTTACGATACTACTTCCTCTAATTTTGATATTGAAATAAGCGAGGTCTTCATTTCGCCGAATCCGGCTCAAGATTTCATCAACTTATCTGACTTTTCCCTTACGGGAAATCATCAATTTGAGGTATTTAATTCCGTAGGACAGTCGCTTCTTGCAGGAGAACTAACCACCTCTTTTATCAATATTGAAAACCTACCTTCGGGTTTATTTATTATTTCAATAAAAAGCGATCAAATGATCACTCATACCGGCAAATTCTTAAAGCAATAAAAACAGAAACAACTCGCAAAATGCCGGATAGTTTCGAATTGGTCATTCATGATACCGCAGGACATTTCCTACATCAAGAAGTACCTGGTTTCTTTATTTCAAAATTGAAAGCTTTTTTTTGGATTAGGATATTCATGAACCATTTTCCAATATTCCCATTTCAATATCAAACATTGTAATATGAAATGGATATTGGTGATAATGACAATGGTTGTATTCATGACAGGAAAACCCGCCACTTTGGATTTCGGCATTGATAAAGGAGGAGAAGAATGGTACGCTCTGAACGATACGGTCATGGGCGGATTATCCGATGGCGAGCTTCGACTCACGGATGATAGTATCATATTTTCCGGAAAGGTATCATTAGAAAATAATGGAGGATTCGCATCCATCAGAAGTCCTTGGAAAGCGATTGATATTTCCCAATATGAAAACTTGGAAATCCGCTGTAGGGGATATGGACAATCGTTTACCGTTACATTTGAGAACGACCAGCGTTGGTTCATGCCTTATTACAAAAAAGTCATTCCGCTTAAAGCGGGAAAAGAGAAAAAATGGCAGACCATAAAATTACCCTTACGGGAATTCGACGAGTATAGAATCGGTAGTCTTACAGGAGAACTATTAACGGATGAACTATTACAATATATCATCCGGATGGGCATTATGACGGCGGACAAAGGAACCGAACCATTCCAATTAGAAATCGATTATATCAAATTTGAATAATCTTTTCTATACAGGTAATAAAAACACCATTAATATTTGAATAAGGAAAAACAATACAAAAGGCAATACGAGATATCCCATAATGTCCCGAGCTTGTATTCTGATACCTGCCGCCATCACCGGAATAACCAGTAATAAAAAGAAGGGTTGAAGCAAGTTCGTCAATGATTCTCCATAGGCGATGGACAAGGAAGCCCTAGCATGCATTGCCGTCAGCTCAGCTTCGGAAGCACCCGCCCCGATATTGTTGACCGCTTCTACGATACTAGGACCGATTACGGCGAACTCCCCTCCCCCGGATGGAATTGCAAAATTGACCACACCACCAATAATATATGCGAATATCGGATAGGTTTCAGCGGTGGCGTATTGTCCGATGACTTGTCCCAATTCTTTACCCAGTCCCGTTCCTTTCATGATTCCCATGATGCCGGCATAAAACGGGAATTGGTATAAGATACCGGAAATATTGCTGCTCGCCCGCTTCATGGAAATGGTATATCTCATCGGTGTTTGATGCAAGGTCAAACCCAATATCAAGAATACGAAAATCATGATATTGAGATTCAAATCAAATCCCTTTGTATTGAAATAGTAAATGATATAAGAAAAGCCCATCAATGCAATTAAATATTGCAATATCATGCTATTGTTCAAGGTATCGGAGAGCGTTGGCGTCGGAAATTTAAAGCTATCCGCTTCTTCTTTGATCGTCATGCTATCCACTGTATTTTTGTCATCCAACAAGTCGGACAATTCCTTTTGGTTCGCATCTTCGGGTGCTAGTAAAAACATCAACAATGGCCCTAGGACTAAGAACAGTCCAATCATGGCAAAATTCATGGTCGAACCCAAGGTGAATGACGTAGGAATCACCTTTTCCAATATACCTCCGGTAATCATATAATTGCCATCCGTATTCAATAACAGTGGAATGGAACTAGACAAGCCGCTGACCCAAGAAATCATAGAAAAGTAAACGCAAGCGATTAAATAAGGATAGTGTACTCCTTTTACCCGTTCGGCGAGTTCACGCGCTAAGAAGGCGGCGATGACAATCCAGCTCCAACTGACCATCGACATCAACATACCGAAAACAACGATGAAGTAATAAACTTGTTTGGGGGTTTTGATGATGGATGCCAAGCCATCCGCTCCCCGTTTGGCGATTGGAGACAAGGCGATACTATAACCGGTAATGATTAACAATACCATTTGCATCCCAAAGGTGAGCAGATTCCAAAAACCATCATACCAAGACGAAATGATGTCCATCGGTTTTGTCCCCATGATCAAGTAGGCACTGAGCGCCGTCAATAAGGTCAACACCAATGCAAATACGAAAGCATCGGGCATCGTCCGTTTGAAGACATCCGTAAATTTTTCTCCTATACGGGTTAGCAAACTCATATCACTTTACCTTAGACTTACCTAATTTACCGCCCAACCATGCCATGGGTAAATAGGCGCCCAACAAATCCAGTAAAATGAACCAAACGGGAGTATTGGGAATCATGAATACCATTGTAATACCGCCCATCAAAAATATACCGCCTACAACTAATGCCAAAGTCAACTTACGGGTAGCTCCGATTTTAGCCGCCGTAAATCCGCCTACCAAACACCCTAGGGCATGAGCCAAAAAAGGGATGATAAAATGCTTGGGAGCGAAGCGATGGATATTGGCTTTTATGCTTTCCAAATCCGTAGGGTCGACGCCCTCCGGCGGAAGAACCAACATGTCGCCTATGGTAATCAACCCCATATTGAGTATGTTACCAATGACAACACCGGCAATGACCGCTAGGATATTTCTTAATATTGGATGCATAATGATTATTTTAAAATTTGAACCAAAGTACAAGGGGCGTAGGACAGAAGAGTTTTCCTAATCGGCAATTTAGTTTTTTTACTTGAAAATCACGCAAATCTATCCGTTCCAATTTGAGTGCTAGGCGATACCTCCTTTCATTCCAGAATGTTTGATTTTCCATCTCCCTTGTCTATAAAGCATGGATACGAGACTATCAGAACGACGGTTTTTAAATTCATTTTGAGTAATCAATCCCACACAAAAATGTTCATTTGACGCTACCAATTCTTCTAGGAGAGATGCATACTCCGAACGTTCTTTAGGTGCGGTTGTAAACTTGGAAATCAATTTGATTTCACCATATTCTAAAGCCGGTTCTAAATTGATTTTTAAATATTGGGTGTGCCCGAATATAACACCATCCTCAATGGAAAAATATTGAAACCGATTTTCATATCCCCCTATCGCTTTCGGAACTACCAAATCATGATAGTCATTATCAGGGTAATCCGATTGTAATTTTACATGAAAAAATCATAATTGTCAGGTAGGATGTATTCCGATACTTTTCGATAAAAATCATTTGATTTTCCTCGGAATTTAATCGCCAGTTTATCCATCAATTGAAAATGTTGGCCTTCTTCGACCAAGCAATTCTTAGACAATCGTATGGAATCATATTTTATCAATATATGACAGGTTGGAATATTCGTGAAATTACTACCCTATTCTAAAAATACAAAACAGCCCGCTATCCAAGCGGGCTGTCATATCAACTATTCGCATCCTTTTTTTGACGCTTTCGCTTTCTCCAAGGAGCGTCGATTTGCCAATCGCCGGCCATGATACAACCGTATGGCATGATTCGGTCAACGACTTCACCCAAACCGAACTCTTCCATTTGAGCTTGAACTGCATTCGCGTCCTTGTAAGCAGATGGCAATTCGGAAATATCCGGATGACCGGAGAAGAACCGGATATCCAAGCCCTTGGTTTCTTCCGCCAATACTTCGGCAACGGTCTTATCCCCCTTGCTTCGAATATGAGCGGATCGACTCACGTTTCGACCGGCACCATGAGGGGCGAAGCCCAAATTGTTCTCAGTAGTTTCTCCTCGAACCACCAGAACCGGTTCGCTCATGTTCAATGGAATCAATCGCAATCCGTCGTAGGAGTCTGGTACGAACTTGTCATCCAACGGAGTCGCCCCCTTAGCATGGTAAAACAAGTCGCCGTCCTTGAACACGAAATTATGTTCATTCCAGAATCGCAAGGTCGGTTCCACTCCTACACCATCACAGGTCGCTTGGTGCAATACAGCATGGTTCAACTTCGTCCATTCTCGGATGATTTGCAATGCGTCCCAGTATTCCTTTCCTTCCTTTTCGGAATAAGGAATCCAAGCATTCTTTGGCAAAGTAGCTGGTGAGATGATTTTTCGGAAACCTTCCGCGACAGCCATCCCTTTCTTGTAAAGGTATGCGCCGAATCCTCGGCTACCGTGATGTGTCACCATGACGGTTTCACCGGTTTGTTCGGAGATACCAATAAACAAGAAATGATTCCCATCTCCTTGGGTTCCCAAGTGGGTCTTCGCCAAGGACAATCCACGTTCGGTATTCAAAAAATCGTTGCCCTTGATTTTGTTTTCCAATTCCACCGGAAAATCGAAAACATCCCTTCGTCCACCACCACCGAAATGAGTAATGGAATGAGCCGCATCCAATACCCGCTTCGGATCGATGAAACCAAAGGAAGTCATCATCACAGAACAACAGATATCAGCGCTATGCATCGCCGGATGAATCGCATTCTTGGCCGCGACCACGCCACCTACCGGAATTTGTCCGGGAGCACCGGTCGGACAAGCGTCCGGCATCACCGCACCGTTTACTAAAGTCGGGGTCTTCATCAATACTTCCATCGTACGGAAAACGGCGTTTACGTTACTGGTTTCCAATTCGGTTTCCGCCTTAATGTTCTTATGAAAATCCAAGGGAATTTCAAATGGATCAATAATCTCAGGCTGCATATTATCCAAGTAAGTCTTCAATGCTGTTCCTTGTAACCCTTCGGCATTGGCATGTATCAACGCTTCCTTGAACCACTTTCCGGGACGATATCCCATTTCGATTAAAGTCTTTCCTGTGATTTTCATGACTATAAAATTTAAAGTGGATATGACTGGAAATTCAAAGGTGACTTTTCCTGTCATCTCCAATATCTATGATTTAAATGACAATTCAAATCTACACTTTGACTACGCACTCTCTTTGCGTAGTCAAAATTTCATTTAAATTTTACCAAAAACACTCGTATTTTGTGGCCTCTCCCGATTATCGGAGTTTACAAAATGGTTGCTAATTCTATGGTAACAGTATATTTTTGTAAATTCTGAGTTGAATTCACTCACATCTTTCTACTACCTTACTCTTTCAAATCGAACAATGGAAATGAAATTCCAATTCAAATGGGAAGAAGCCTTTGAAAAAGCATTTTCCGGACAAACGACATCATTTGAAAAACATCTCCTGATGGCGAAAAGAGAAATTCTCTTGCCATTATTGGAGAAGAAAACAAGATCACCCAACGAGGCCGAAGAAATAGCCGCCTTAGTGATGACGAAGTTCTGGGAGCGATTTTATATGAAACAAGAACCCTTGCCCAGTAATGTAAACGGGTACTTGTATACGATGGCTTCCAATGCGCATTTCCATCATGCGAAAGCGAAGGACAAAAAAATAAAACTATACATTAACAAAGATGTGGGGGACATGTATGACCTCCTCGACACGGAGTCTGTCTTAGCAGGCCCGGGCGAGCTCACCCCGGATCAAGAGAAGGAACGCCTTTTCCAAATCATGGACCAAACAGTGGACATGTTGGAAGACAAGTGTAGAAAACTCATCCGGATGTTCGTTTATGAAAGAAAAAAGATGAAAGATATCCACAAAATATTGGGTATACCGACATCAAATGCGGCGACTAAAAAGAAGGAGGCCTGCATTAATAAATTAAAGAAACTCTTATTTCGAGAAATTCAAGCTTACAACTCTATCTGATATGGATAACTTGATTAACGATAAAGACCTGGAGATGATCCGCCGCTTCTTCGACTATGATTTGTCGGAAGAAGAACTTACACGATTTGACGACAGATTGAATGCCGACCAAGCATTCGCTATGCAAGTAGATAAATTCCAGCAGGTTTCAGCTTCTGTGGACGCATTTATTTTTGAAAAAAAAATAAAGCCCGAGGGTGAACAACCGATTCCTAATGAAGCCCCCGCTCCTCAAGGAGCATCCGGCTCTTGGATGAAACTCGGCCTTCGTTTGGCTTTGGGTATTCTCCTTTTAGCGGTAGCCGGATATTTTGTGATGAAATCTATAAAAACCAAACCCGCTGATACGACCGAAGTATATGCTCAAATCGAACAATACACGGATCGGATGACCCAAGATATTTTAAGGGGAGATGACGTATCTGTTCCAGCTGAAGCTCCAGAAGCGGATCAACTGAAAGGTATCTTAGCGGATTACGATTCGGGTAATAAAGAAAATGCGATGACTTCGTTAGACAAGTTTATTGTCGATTCAAAAAATCCGGAAAACAAGGAATTGGCTTATTGGTGGAAAGTTCGCTGGCATCTCGACAACGGCCAACAGGATGAAGCGATACAAGCGTTGAAGACCATCAAATCCACTCCCGGATTCAATTCGTCAAAAAAAGCGACGCAATGGCTTGAAAAATTTTAATTGAAAAATACTCACTTTTTATTTCGCCATCACTCTAGTCCTTATGTCAGGGATTAGAGTGATGTTTTTTATGGGTATTCCGAATAATAGATATTATCGCGAAAAATTGAGTATAGCCAAACCGGAATCATGGATATCAACATCTAATTCAACAAATCAATTCTCCGTCAAAGACAAGCCGTTTTCAATGAGCATTAATGCTCATTGAAATCCTTATCTTTACATCACTTTTTAAAATTAAATGCTATGAAACAATTTCTTTATTACTTACCCTTATTACTATTTTCTCTCTTTAATTTCTCCACTCAAGCACAGGTACTTAAAATTCCCATCAGTAATATGGCGGGAGGAAGTGATTTGGTTTTTTGTGCCAATCCAATTGACCAAACCCTAACAGTAACATTTAAAAATATTACCTGTTGGACTTTTTCAGAAGAGGATGCATGTAATTATCTAAAAATTGAAAACATCATCTTTGAAGGTGGCGAATACACTCCTATTTCAGCCACTCAATTCACTCCGGGAGTTTTCACTATGGAATCGACACCCTTCACAGGAAACGCCGTTATTGCTCCGGAAGAAGAAATAGGAATTAAGTTCGGCTTTAGTGGTGATGACTGGTATAATATCATCAACTTCCATTCTTCGCTTTACAAACCTCCCTTCGGAAATGAAACGCTTTGGATCAAATTAAATGTTGATATCCAATATCGTGTTTCCCAATCAACTATTCCCGGGAGAAACGGTATTATCTGGCAAGCCGAATCCGTCACCAATCATCAAAATTTGAATTGGAGGTATTGTAACGGAAATATTCCTAACAACTATATTTTTAGTCGATTGGACGGAGGAGATAATCCTACCAACACCGTTGAAAACTTAAATATATCCCCTAATCCAATAATGGATGTAACTACCATCCATTTCGAATTAAAAAAGGAAGGAGAGGTTTCACTGGAATTATACGACATCAATGGTCGGAAAATCAAATCCTTCCTACAAGAAAAAATAGAGGCGGGAGAACAGTCCCACCAAATCGACATGAGTGATTTGGATGTAGGAATTTATTATTTACACCTGAGGACAGGTGACCAAATTATCACTGAAAAGGTGGTGAAATTATAGTCTCATTGACTACTGAAGCAATCCTCCGCTTTTATGGAGGCGGAGGATTGTATTTTAATTGATTGGGTTGAATTCTGTTTTTGATTCACCTTACTTCCGTAGTAGGATATTTCAAAGTAGAAACCACCCGAATTTACCGATATTTTCCTTATATTTACAGTCACAAATACACCACTGACGACTATCTATTGCCTCCCTACTATTAATCAAAATCATCCACTCTTTAACAATTTAATTATTATGAAATTCTATTACAAACACATTCTAATTATTTTCCCATTCCTATTTCTTTTCTCTCTTTCTTCAAAAGCCCAAATCGCCGCACTACCAGCGGAAAACAGTAAGGGAGGAGATTTGGATTTGATCAAAGAAGAATATTGTTTCGGTTATGGAACAGAAGCCCTTTATTTTGATATAATGAATGTAACATGTATTCCAAATTCACCTCTCACAAATTGTAAAAGTATTAGAATAGAATCCATTACATTTTTAGATAGTGATTTTACAGTTAGCCCGGTTTCACCTATTCAAGGAGATTGGGTTATCCCTTCCTCTTCTCGTATAGAATTTGAAGCCCAGTTTACAGGAATTCAATGGAGCAAGTTTTTGAACAACCGCGTTAAAACCTATTTGAATAGAGGTGGAGTATCCATGTTAGATTTGACTCTACCGGTTGAAATCGTATACTCATACGACTTCGGCATTGTAGGATGGAGTATGCATTATACTGAGCAA
>JAHDCE010000023.1:13426-15638 GCA_020630045.1 Saprospiraceae bacterium
CGTATACTCATACGACTTCGGCATTGTAGGATGGAGTATGCATTATACTGAGCAAGGTGAAATCACATGGTATGATTGCGGGGGAAGTACACCATCCGACACTTCAAATGATCCTTCCGGGGGCAGTTTACCATATTTTAGGACTCAGGGAGATCAACTTTCATCTTTTTCTATTTCTCCTAATCCTGCCCAAGATATTGCCACCGTACAATTCTCTTTGGAAGAGGAGAATAATGTATCCTTAGAGATTTTTGATATTAATGGTAGAAAAGTCAAAACGATTCTTAGTGAAAAAATGAATGTAGGAGAACAATCCCATCAAGTGGATTTGAGTGATTTGGATTCAGGCATTTATTATTTACATATTAGAACCGGAAAAAAGATAGTGACTCGAAAGGTGGTGAAAATGTAATTCAGACCGTCTTTTTTAATTGAGCGCCTGTTAAAAATAGCTCACATGGCTGCCCCAGTATATTAGTGCCGTGTTCTGAAAAGTCTTGAATCAATACAAAACCCATATTTTCGAAATGATGTGGAGAAATAACTAGACAAAAATTGTGAATCATTTCATCCTGAGATAAATAAGTTTATACTTCATAGAAAAAACCTCATACAAACCCCCGACATTATCAATTAATGTCGGGGGTTTTGTATTTTTCGGGTTGTTGTAAGTTTTTTCAATACGAATGCTATGAGAATATTCAATTATATTTTAATTGTATGGACATTTCCATTGATTTTATCCGCCCAACAAAATAATCTAACAGTCGATTATTGCTCAAACGATTCGACTATTGTCGATCGAACCCTTTTAGGACCGGGCATCACGTATCTTTTTCAAGAAGATTATGTAAAGGCAATTCCGGAACTGAAAAAAATCGAAGCTTGTGCTGTACTTATAAAAGATCATTACATTGAAGGCGGAATGGCTAGTTACATCGCTTTTTCATATGGAAAGCTGGGGCAGATGGATAAAATGAAAGAAAAGCTAGATGTTTTAAAATTCAAGTTTCCGAACTTAGTAAATATCACCCCCGAAGAAAAGGAAGGCTTAGAAATAGAACTCTACTTTCTTTATGGAGAGTATTACTACAAAATCAATAGATATGAACAAGCTGCGGCGAATTATCAAAAATGTATCGATTTGACTTTAGAGCAAATCGGTTTTTTTGATGGCAAGCCGATGGAGCTTTCAAAACTCGCCAGTAATTTCAGTTTTAAAATAGTCGACGTTTTCAACAATGCCGCATTATCTTATGATTATTTAGGAGACATCGACAAATCCCTACAATTATATTCCATTGCTTTGGAATTAGCAGATGTGAACGATCACAACAAAATCGGAGATTCTAGACGGGCATTGTTATTTCAAAATTTATTTCGGGCTTATGTCGCAAACAACGATTGGGAAAACGCTGTAAAATGTCGACAACTTGCAGAAGAATGGTTGTATAAAACACAAGGTTCGAACTCCTATCAATGGACAACTAATCTACTTGATAAAAACAATGCGATTTTTCTAATCAAACAGGGAAAATTAAATCAAGCCAAAGAAAAAATCAATCAAGTCATTGAACGTTCTCCAAGGGGTGATGTCGCCACTTTTTCCTATCAAGTATTAGCGGAAATCCTAATGAAAGAAGAACGTTTTGAAGAAGCTTTTTCAGCCTTAGAAAAAGCCCAGGATTTCGCTATAGAATATTGGAAAGAAGACTATAGGGAAGCCGCAAAAATATCCATGCTTAAGGGAGACATTTTTGTAAAACAAAAAGCATATGAAGACGCTTTAAAACAATATGATGCAGGGTTGAACATTCTACTTGGTAAAAAACACACAGAAACATGTGAATGTAATAAAATCGAACTGGAACAATTATCATCTAAAAGACTTGCACTTGATATCCTTGACCAAAAAGCCTTAGCTCTTGGACTTGCAGGTAAAAAGGAAAATGCAATTATATGTTATGAAACATTACATCAATTATTAATTGAACTCCAAGACAAATATATCATTAGTGAAGAGTCTAAATATTCCTTATCGGGACGTTCAAAAAGATTTTATGAAGATGCGATAGCAGCATCTCTAGACAATGAGGATATAGAAAAGGCATACCAGTTTTCGCAATCGGCCCGAAGCATGATTTTATTACAACAAATACAAGATCGAAACGCGATGAGATCCGGCATTATACCGGCGGCTGAATTGCAAAAG
>JAHDCE010000642.1 GCA_020630045.1 Saprospiraceae bacterium
GGATGATCCAAATGGTCTTTATCCGGGTGTAACCAATATAGGCGATGCTCCTACTGGTGGGAATCCGGATGATGATGGTAACTACCTTGGCCTTTGGACGGATATCACCATTGCCTCTGGTGTAGAGTATTATGCTGCTCCTGTTGTTTACAATAACTGTAACAACGGCTCTATTGATCCGGATTGTTTCGATGTTGGCGATCCGATTGAATTTTATTTCAATCCTCCGATAGATTATACATTCTTTATCGATTGTGATGATGTTGCTTCTCAAACCACCCAAACTGTAATTACCATTACCGGAGGTTATCCTTCGGTTGACGGCACTACAGATTTTTCCTTGACGGATAATGGCGATGGTACTTTGAGTACGACCACGGTAAGTGAAGGAGGAACCGTTACTGTTACAGGTATTGTAGACGGAGGAACGGTGGACATAGATGTTACAGATGATGAAGGGTGTACACAAACCATTACCATTGGACCGATTGACGCTGCCGATCACTGCCCGCTTTGTGGAGCGGATGCCGGTAATGTCGTGAATACACAAACTGGAGACGGTAATACGTCGTCCAATAATGGATTGAATTCTCAAGGGCCTTTTATCCTATGTTGGGGAGACCAGTTGGTTTTTGACGGTCAAGAAAATGGTACCCCCCCACCTCCTGCTGCATGTTCTCCCAACCCGGATTGCTTCGGTTCTGGTTGGTTATTCACGGTTCATGTCGACTTTCCGACAGGTGGTGATCCTTTTGATGTTACAACTACTACCGGATGGAGCGACGGTGATGATTACGATGGAAATCTGACATTAGTCAATGACGGAACAGAAATTAATTTTTATGATGCGAATTCTGATTTACCAGTAAATGATAATACGCTGGTATACTTGCTTTATACCAATGATTATTTCAATTGTTCCTCCTCCCCATGTACGGTTAGTTATGATTGGGATGGTGATGATTGTTTTGATATTGGAGTTCCGATTTCTGTAACCTTCTTGAATGAAATAACCGAAATTGTCACTGATGGTTGTGATGGTGTCGGTATAACACTTGATGGTGGATACCCCGAATTTTTTGGTGGGGTATTTTCGGTTACGAATACTGGAGCGGGTACGATTTCAAATGCCTTTCCTGGAATGGGAGAAACCTTCTTTATTGAAGGTCTTTCTGATGGAGATGCTTGGTCTATTGAAGTAGAAGATGCCAATGGTTGTCCGATTTTGCTTTCGGGAACTTATACATATACGCCCACTCCGGTTACCTTTTCAGGTTTAACCTCTCCCGTTTGTGTCGATGATGTCGCACAATCCTTAACGGGTTCGCCCGTTCCTGGAACGACTCCGGGTACTACCCAAACATTTTCTAACAACAGTGGTTTCACCCTTTCGACAAGCGGAACACCTACTTATACGACTACTATAACCTCTTCAGGATTAAGTGGGACATTAGTCAATCCTACGGATATAATTTTTAGCTTGGATTTGGAACACTCATGGTCTGGAGACCTAACCGCATTCATCACGACTCCCTGCGGAGATTTTCAACTTTTTGATCAGTTGGATGGTGGAGGTAATTATAATGACTTTAATGGTGTTTATACATTCGATGACAATGCCTTAAATCCATTACCTGAAGCAGGAACAGGTGCCGGTGGAAGTGATATCTCCACGGGTAATTATGATCCGGATGGTGATTTTGCTGCACTTGTGGGATGTGATTTGAATGGAGATTGGATTCTCACGATTACGGATAATGTAAACTTAGATGGTGGTTTTTTTAATGGATGGTCTGTTACCTTGACCTCGCAAGATGTCACCACCACAGGAACATTTAGCGGCCCCGGTGTTACCGATAATTCTGACGGAACCGGCGAGTTTGACCCCGCAGCTGCCGGAGCCGGAGAGCATGATATCGTATATGCCTTTGATGATGGTGCCGGATGTATTTTTACCGACACTCAAACCGTGGAAGTATTTCCCTTACCTAATGTCGGTGCATTGCCGGATACGATTTGTAGCGGAGAGACAACAAGTGTTTCCCTAATTAGTACAGATGCGTCAACCACCTTTGCTTGGACGGTTGATGGTGTCACAGGGGGCATTACAGGTGCTTCCGCCGGTTCAGGCCCTACAATCGCTCAAGCTTTAACGAACCCTAGTACAACAGCTTCGGGAACAGTTACATATGAGGTGACTCCAACTCTAGGGGTAGCTCCTTTCTGTGTAGGCGATCCTATTCTTGTGACCGTGGTCGTCCATCCTAATGTTGAAGGCGAAGAAACTTATGACGGTTGTGAAGGTGATGGTTATGCGATTGTTGTGAATGGAACATTGTATAATGAAAGCAATGCTTCAGGAACTCAAACCTTGACAAGTTATTTAGGTTGTGACTCAGTTGTTACGATTGACTTGGTGTTCAATCCTGAAACTACGAGCACAGTAGATTACGAAGGCTGTGAAGGCGACGGCCATAG
>JAHDCE010000643.1 GCA_020630045.1 Saprospiraceae bacterium
AAAATGACTTTTCGATTATTTACTTCAAATTCCATTTCTAATTATAAGTCTTTTTATCTCGACAAGTTCATTTTAATGGACTTATTTAAGAATTGACCGAAAACACCGGAGGCTGTTAAACCACAAATGGAATCCAGCAGCCTCCGATGGCACAATAATCAATAGAATTTATTTAATTATCCTCATCAATTTACAACAACAATAGTCCTATTCTCAGTCCGTCTTTCTCCATTGTGATAATAATCAATCGTCAAGAAGTAAATACCGGTCACTAGATCATATGGGCTTAAATCTTCAACATAAACACCGGTTACCCCTTCTACCCTTTTCTCAAAAACCAGATATCCTTGGGAGCTGGAAAGCTGAATATCAAGCACCATTTCTTCGGTAACTTCAATCGCAGCCTGGACCTCGTTTCCAATTGCCGGGTTAGGTTCAACAGTCACCTCAACAGCAGGTTCTTCCACCAACTCAGGGCACTCCTCTATTACAATGGTTTTGGAGGTATCATAGGTGACATTGCAATAATTGATTTCCATCAAAACATCATAAACTCCCGCACCGGAGTAGGTGTAAGTCGCGATATTATCAAAGGACTTGGTGTTTCCTCCATCATCCATAAAGAACAAGACGCTATCAATAGGATTCACGTTTCCGAATGATAAATCCACAAGTACGATTTCTTCGCCTAAACAAGTCGAATCAGGTACCAAGAAATCAATGAGTAATAAGCTATCCAGCACCGTAAACAAACTATCTGAAGTAGTACATCCTTGATCGGTTACGATATCGACATAATGCATTTCTTCAGTTGTTGGCAAGAATACATTTCCCGTTTGGCCATCATTCCATTCAATGGAAACTACATTGCCTTCTGGCTCCAACAACAATGTATCCGCAGTACAGATAAACATGGTATCCGGCCAACCGATTTCAGCGAAAGGATAGAATGAAATGGGATAACGACCTTCAAAAAAGCATCCGGAAAGTGTATCCTCAAAAGTGACGATAATATCATAATCACCAGGTCCCAAATATTCAGGCAAAACATTGGCCTCTCCGTATCCCGTAGTTTCAATACCAAGAGGATCATCCATCGTTATTCCCAAATTTCCGTTATCCGGAAAATCCGCTGTCGCGGAAACCGCTACTGGTAAACCATCATGACAATAGCCGTCTTCCAACATCGTTATCAATTGGGCACCGCTGGGTTGAGCAACACTTAATCCTATACTTGTAGAAGCTTGGCAGCCGAATTCATCACTCGCTGTATAAGTTACAATATGGCTACCACCGCCTGATATCGTGGGATCGAAATAAGCTGTTCCGTCAAAATTATCAACCAGACCACCGGAAGCAGAACTGAATGTTCCATTTAAAGGAGTTCCCATTAAAGTATCGGGAATTCCATTCGAACAAAATCCGAAATCAGTTAATGACCGATCAATCGAAACCAATGGAACTCCTAGCAATACAACCTCTTGTGAAACCATACCCGAACAAGAACCTTCTGTGAAAAAATAAGTAATGGTAACCGTGTCATCTTCAACCAATGAAGGGTCAAAAACCGCCGTTCCATCGCCATTATCAACAAGCATCGAAGGTGTCCCTCCGGAAATGGAATAACTTCCTATCGTAGCGGTAGGATTGACACTAAGTAAAATGGTGGTCGTCTCTTCAGGACAATAGTTCGCTTCCAGTCCCAAAATTTCCACAACAGGTCCAGCAGTTACTTGAATAGCTTGTGAATTGCTATTCACACAACCATTTATATCTGTCAAAATTGTTGTAATATTATACGTCCCCACTCCTACCGAGTCAGGATAAAACAACCCTACTCCATCAGAAATATTTTCCACACCGACACCGCCGTCTATCGTGAAAACGACAGAAGCTCCCGGAGGTATCGAAGCATATATCAAATCCAAAGGAACACTATTGTCACATACCTCCAATGGCAAAGCAATCGGGTCCACTGATGGTAATGAATGAATAATGAATGACGTATCTACCTGTTCAGTTTGGAAGGGAGAAAATGTATACGAATAACTAATATTAAATGTTTGATCCGTCGGAACTACAGTGTAATCAATTGTAGCCGTACCATCTCCATTATCCACAAAACCGGCGGGAATGTCTGAAGAGAACACACCATTAGCATCCGTTGGAAACCCAGTCAATGTCACTAAAGATTCATCGCCAAAACAATATTCAGGGAGTAACCCGCTAATTAAAACTTCCGTTGAAGAATTAATAATAAAGGAACTTGAAACCGAATTCGTACAGCCGTTTGCATCTGTGTAAGTATAAGTCACATCATAAGGGCCACCTACCGGAATCGAACTAGGAGAAATATTCGCAGTACCATCTCCATTGTCAATAAATCCGGAAGGTGCATCTGTTGAAAATGAACCGCCCAATGGATTACCAGAAATCACAACATCCAAATCGTCATCAAAATATAAGGGGTCTAAATT
>JAHDCE010000644.1 GCA_020630045.1 Saprospiraceae bacterium
GCTGGAAGGCAACAAAGGCGATCGCTTGTTTTATACGACCATTTATTATTTGCTTACTCCTAAAGACTTTTCTGCTATCCACCGCCTTCCCGGAGATGAAATCTTTCATTTTTACCTAGGAGATACCGTGGAGATGCATATTTTCTCCCCTTCCGGGGAATATGAAAAAAAACTGTTGGGTAATGATATAGAAAACGATATCTTCCCACAACAAATCGTGCCCGGAAACGCTTGGCAAGGTTGCCGATTGCAAGAAGACGGTCGATTCGCATTACTAGGAACGACCATGTCGCCCGGTTTCGATTTTGAAGACCATGAAATGGCGACACAAGCAGAATTGAATCGAATATACCCCGAACAAGTTCCATCTATTTCGCTATTTTTTTAAATCCATATTTAACGTGTTCAAAGTTCGTTTTTATTTCAATATTATATTTTCGCTTATCGCAATAGTAATCCTCTTTTCCGCTTGCGGAAATGGAGGCACGGACAAGGACTGGAAAACCCCTGTCCGTCCCGATAATATTTATTTTGAAGAATATGGAAATTTGAATGTCAGTAAAAAACATTTGACGCAAAAAACGGGAAAACCGGAATTTTTCAATCCGCCGAATGACATAAAAGAAATCACGATTAAATCGACTTATTCGGATATGATTTTCCGACAGGATAGTTTCAATTGTCTAGGACAAAAAATAGCAGCCAAACATTATTCCAAAGGAAGGTTCGTCCAATCAGAATGGTTTCATTACAATGCGGACGGATGGCTCGACAGCATCACCATGCAACTGGAACAAAACCCCGTCCGACTCACTTCCGTATTCCAATATTACGAACTGGACGGATTCAATTATAAGTTTTCGTATTCACCTAAACTGCACGGTAAAGGCATGGATACGATTTACGCCTATGTAGAACAATTCAAGTACGTGGATCGGCCGATGTCAAAGGTGTTTCATTGGCGATATGGACACAATGGAAAAAAGATAGAATATCATTATTCCAGTAACGGAAAATTAAAAGCGTTGGAAACTTTCCACGGTGTAAAGGAACTGAAAAGTCACTTCGATTTCTCCTACGAACTCCAAAACCACAAGCAATTACAAACCATGACTTCCGACAATGGCAGCCTCCGATTCACTTATGAAGACGGGATGTCCAAAACCGGGAATACGCATTGGAATTTTAGTGGTGAGGAAGGCAAGTACGGCTCGGATATTACTTATGTATTGGAATATTATTTGGGGAATTGTCAGTGATTGGGTTTTGTGTTTACTAAACTTCAGAAGTTCAGTAAACTGCTAATCAGAATCTTAAAAAGCCCCTACTCCGGTTTCCGTCCGATATCGTTCATATCCGAATAATAAATCAGATGCCAGCCACCGGAAATCGGCGCGAAGCGACGCACCATGCACACATTCGGCTTGTCGTCCATACAAATGATTTCATTGACGAAGATGTCCGTTTTTTCGATTTCGCGGTGGAAGCCGGCGAGCGTGTCCCAATCGACGGCGTGTAAGATTTTCCAATCGTCGCGTGTCCAAGCGAAACCTTCCTCGATTTGGAGGCTGTCCGCCAAGGCGGGCATTCCCTGTAAAGGGAAAGTAATGCGCTCCAACTGGAAGTCGGCATCGGAATGGAAACGTTGGTAAAAATCTTCGAATGTTTCCGAGGAGGTGTCCCCGGGCGTATTGCCGGCATCGGCTTTGGGTTTGTCGTTGCGACAGGCCATCGTGATGATGGCGAAGGTAAGTATGGTGGTGATGAACCAAAAAATTCGATCCAAAGAAAGCATAGGCGGTTATTCCGTTAACAATGCGTAAACCATGATATGGTTTTTGTGTAAAGAGTAATGCAAATCAAACTTCATTTCTACGTCCTCTTTAATTACATAACCTTTACATGAAGCAAAGGTAACATTTATATCAAAGGGTTCTACGAATATATGTTTACGAAAATCTAACTTTTTTTTACCGTAAGCCTTGTACATGGCCTCTTTGGCGCCCCAAAATATGGTCAGGTGCTCCAAGTAGCGGTCTTCGTCCAAGCAGGCTTTTTCTTCATCCCGCATAAATTTGTCGCGTATCCGAATGAGCTTGGGCACCAGTTCTTGGATGTCGATACCCACCGACATCGGAGCCGCCACCGCCGCCGCGAACCGTCCCGAATGGCTAAATGAAATATCATAGGGCGAGTCGCTCAGATACGGTTTTCCGAATTCGTCCTTGTCGCATTGTCCACGTTCGTCACGACCGGACATCCGATGTAACAGCAATCGTCCGGCCATCCATTCCAATCGTCTTTTGGTCACAACACCTTCCAAGTAGGTTTCCTCTTCGGGGGTCAGTCGCAGTTCCTTATGGAAATAGCTTTCCGGTTCGGTGATTTCCCAGATTCCGATTTCCCCTTCCGGGGAAATGTGTTGGTGGAGGTACATTGGCATGGGGGTAAGATAAGGAAGATTTTTTGTGTTTGT
>JAHDCE010000645.1 GCA_020630045.1 Saprospiraceae bacterium
GACTCAGAGCCTGTTAAAAATTATTTTTTTCTTTAGTAACAGCCAAAAAATAAGTCAAATCGCAAAGTTATTATTTGACTGTTACTTAATATAAAATGGCGTTCATATTATGAATTATACTAAATTTTAACAGGCTCTCAACCCCGCTTCCGATACATGAATTCGATTTTACGACCCAATACGTTTGAAAACGACCTGGGATTAGATACGGCGAACCGTAAGGTTTTTGCGATTTGTCCTAGGGTACGGAGATTCGGTTTTTTGTTGGAAAGGGATTGGTAAATCGAATACTTGAATCGTTTCAATTGGATTTTGGCTAGGACATTGGGCGCTTTCACTCCTTTTTCCGACAAGAAACGAAAAACGAATTCATTGGCTTTGAGGGTGATTTGGGATTGATGGAGTCTGGACAGTTGGGTGAAATTTCCGCCTTGGTGGATGATTCTGGTGGATGGTTCGATATCATGTAAATACATGGCTCTTCCGTGGCATAATAATTTGTGTCGCAGTAGGAGGTCTCCACAACTGATTTGTTCCTGACCTAGAACGAAAGTATCGATCAGGTGATGGCGATACAGGATAGAAGCGGTCGGAATCATGGTATAGACATCATCCAGTCCGAGCTCACCTGATTTGCTTCGGTAGACAATTTTATTTTTGGGTAAGCTGCTTTGTTTTTTGGGATTATAAATATGATTAACGGCATTGTGGAAACAAAATGAAAAGTCAGGATTCGAGTCCATAAAATCCACTCTTTTTTGTAATGAATATTCATCTTGCCAGATGTCATCGGATTCACACAATGCGATGTATTTCGAGCGAATGGAAAAATTGGTATATAAGCTATTGAACATGCCGGAAGGCTTGCCGTTTATTGCAATATTATTTTTTCTTGAATTCAATAATAACCGTATTTTTTTGGGATGTTTTTTTGCATATTCAATGCATACTTCCCTTGTGCCGTCGGAAGATTCGTCTTCACCAATCAATATTTCATAATCGAAATCTACTTTTTGCTTCAGTATGCTATCCAAGCAAGGGCGGATGAAATCAATGTGGTTGTAAGAGAGTATCCGGACCGTGACGACCGGCTTCTTCCCGAATCTAAGATTAGGGTGTTCGATGACCGGTGTTTTCTGATATTTCTTTTTGAATTCTTCAAATGAAATGGGTCTGAATTTTTCTTCAATGGCTTTCATCGGAAATGGGTTGATGCGAAGAATTGAACTTGTTTTAAAATGGCCGCCGGCCATTTTAAAACAAGTCGTTAAATGGCGACTTTGACGGTTGTCGTTTTCGCAAGTATGGAATGCAGTAATGAGCAAATCCGTTTGATTTCCCTATCGGTAAGGCTATGGTATATCGGTAAACAAAGAATCCGGCCACTGATGTCATTGGAAATCGGTGTCGCTTGACTTTGGTCTTGGATATAATCAAGAGATGATAGGCTGGGATAAAAATATCTTCGACAAGAAATGCCGTTGGATTTTAGATGTTTCAATACGTTTAAGGCTATGGCTTCGCTTTCAAAAATAGCGGCCATATATGCATAATTATATGCCGTATGGTCTTCATCGTGAAGGGTGGGGAATTTCACCCATCCGTCCAGTAGGTTTTGGTACAAGAGGAACTGCTCTTTCCTTTTGGAAATGATATCGTTGATGTACTTGATATTGCACAAGCCCATCGCCGCATGGAATTCGCAGTTTTTACCATTGATACCAAGACCGTTAATACTCGAATCAGCGGGTTTGATACCGAAGTTTCTTAGCAATCGGACTTTGTTGTGTACTTTTCTGTCCGGGCAAAAAACGCCACCACCTTCTGTGGTATGGAAAAGTTTGGTCGCATGGAAACTGGTCGTCGAAATATCCCCGTATTCGAAAATGGATTTGTCCTTGTATTTCACACCGAAGGCATGTGCACCATCGTAAATGACTTTTAGATCATATTTACGGGCTATCCGCTCTATTTCTTCTACATCACAGGGTCTTCCGAAAACATGGGTAGCGAGAATGGCCGTGGTTTTTTCCGTGATGAGCGGTTCTATTTTCCGGGGATCGATATTCAGTGATTGCGCTTCGATATCGGCGAATACCGGTGTACATCCTTCCCAGACGATACTGCTCGTCGTCGCTACGAAAGAGAATGGTGTGGTGATGATTTCTCCTTGTAAATCGAGCGCCTTGATCGCCAGTTGTAATGCGACAGTTCCGTTGGTGACGAATAGTGAATTGGGGAAGTTCAAATACCGTCCCAGTTCTTTTTGAAACTGTTGTAATAAGGGGCCGTGATTGGTCAGGTGGTTCCTGTTCCAAATGCCGTCAAGGTATTGGCTGTACTCTTCCTTTGGCGGAAGAAATGGTTTGGTAACTGTTATCATTCGGTCCATGTTTTTCCCGTAAGGGAAGGTTAGGGAATATTGGGTGTTTACAATAGATGTTATCACGAAATTTTTTGTATAAGT
>JAHDCE010000646.1 GCA_020630045.1 Saprospiraceae bacterium
ATTCATTGAAACACTTGACTGTTTCCGTTAAGGTTTTTTTCTTTTTCTTATTCAAATAATAACCCTGTGCGTATTGTCCGATCAATAAGGTTAATTCAATATTAGGCATGGCGTCCAATAGTTTTCCATGCCATTCCGGTGCGCATTCTTTTCTAGGCGGGAGGTCGCCTGATTTCCCCCTTCCTGGGTAACAAAATCCCATGGGAACGATAGCGATTTTAGATGCATCGTAAAACATATTTTTATCTACTCCCATCCACGCCCGCAAATTGTCCCCGCTCTTATCATCCCAAGGAACACCAGAGGCATGGACGGCTGTTCCCGGCGCTTGTCCGATGATGAGGATGCGACTATCCGGATGTGCCGCTACGACCGGTCTAGGACCAAGTGGTAAATGCTTTTCGCATAAGCGACAAGATGATATTTCAGCGAGTAAATGTTCCATTTTTTTCAATCGGTTAAATCAATATGAACGATTTTTAAATGACAGTCCGATTGTTGTGCAGCGGAAGTGATACTATTGATATAAGGAATCAAATTCGGATCCGCTTCTATCGTCACTGAAAAGAAAATAATGTCGGATATATGATGTGCTTTTATTTGTTTTGCCATCAGGGCTGCATGGTCATCCACTTCTTCATTTTGTAATAGATGGTCATAATAAGGAATGGGTGTTTCCGCCTTGATTAACCCGAATTCACCGGACATGATGAAACAAGGTAGTCCGATGAGTTCGGCAGCTTTGTATATGTTTAATATACGTTCGCTCCTGTACAACTGAATCGCCGGAATAGGCGTTTCGACTTCCCTTTTTCTAGCTGAACAATAAGTACAGAAAATCGTCATATTATGCAATCGAACTTATTTAACTACTACCTTCCCACTCCCCATTATTCGACCATTTTCTCCTAGGGCTTTAATGAAATATACGCCCGGCGTCCAATCTTCGGTAGATAGATATCCGTCTTGATCAATCCTCTTTTCTGATACTCGACGCCCTAGGGCATCAAAACAAATGATATTCCAATTTCCGTGTTGATTTATTTCAATATTAAATCCGTTATCCGTAGGATTGGGATGGATGTTCATATTGATTTTATTTTCCTTGTCGATGCTTGTGATACTTACTGTCGGTTCGGACAAAATATTGCCGGTCGTATTGGTGATGATAGGCGGATTGGAGTCAAAATAAATGCCGGCCCGGTTTTCGAATAGCGTTCCTAACGCTTGTCCGGCGTAGGGCTTGATACTAAAAGAAACATACCCTTGACTGGCTTCCAAATTCATGCTGCTGTCCGGCAACATGATGTTCTCAAATTTAAATGTGAGGTATTTTTCTTCTTCCAAAAGCACATCCAATACATTCGGATGGCTGCTGCCTAGAAATCGGAATGTCGAAGGATCGAGTTTGTCATCCAAGGTATCCCTGATGACAACATCTGTCGCATAATAGCTACCCGTATTTTGGAACCGAATGGTATAGTTCAAATATTCATTTTCATATACCCCGTTTTCTTCTCCCCTTGCCGGGGAAACGAGTTTGTCGTTGGGGTCATACGAACACAAGACCTCAGCGGCATATTGATTGGTATAATTGCCTGTAATGGAAGGGGTGATTTCGGTGGTCTCAAATACTAGGTCCGAAGAAAAATTGATCATGTCTCCCAATTCGAACCCTGTCTCGACGCCGGGCATTTTCAGACTTATCGTTTTGCTTATTTTAGAACCCGGATTCCAATTTGTGAGATTCCATTGAAAGTTGTAATCGTCGATTATCACATCGGGTGAATCCGACAAGAAATCAGTACCCACAATCGCTTCGTCCAGATTGACATTTACATTTCCGTTTAGAATGGTCGTACCCATATTACGCCATTCAAACCGGAAGTCCACCCATTCATCACATATCGTCAAATCCGAATTGATGACGCCCGATACTTCCACAATGGTTGCTGAAGGAATGAAACCGAAATTCAAATCAGTGATGAGGGTGTCACTCGTAATATCAATGGTATAAGAAGTAGGGAATGAAGCGCCCAATTGCCAGCCATCGGGTATAACCGGGGTCACCTCATAGGTGCCATTGTCCAATAAGCCGACAGAATATAATCCGTCTTCACCGGATGCATAAGAAATCGCGATGGGATTCGATTTGATTTGACCGGGGAAAGGTAAATCCGAAGCGTCCAATATTCCATTGTCATCCCTGTCCCAAAACAGGGTTCCCGAAATTCGTTTGGAAATGCAATTTTGAATGATTTCCTCTGCTGAATTACAACCTATATTATTATCGAATATTTTCGATGTGGCCGCCTCCCAATCCGGGTGTGTCATAATGGGGAATAAACCACATCCGTCGGATAGTTGGGGATTGTCAAATAGCTCGATTATGGACGGATTGGAGACATTGGAAAAACCGTCTAGATTCATTAAACCATTATTTTCGTGAACACTGATTTTTGCGCCG
>JAHDCE010000647.1 GCA_020630045.1 Saprospiraceae bacterium
TGAGGATGAAAGATCAATTATAGCCATACAATCTAATTCGTAATAATGTCTATTCCTACAATCCAAATCTTGAATCACTATGACATCATTATCTATTCCCCCTTTTTACAAGAGAGTCATTCAACTGGAGTTGAATGAAGTATCCCGGACTGTTATTTCTGATTTGATTGCTCAGGGGCAATTGCCCAATTTCAAAAGAATGGAAGACCGGTGGCAGTATGTCCAAACGACAAGCGAAGCCCGGTACGAGCACATTGAACCTTGGATTCAGTGGGTCTCCGCACATACTGGATGTACTTATGAAGAACACGGTATTTTCCGCCTAGGAGATGCTGACCGATTGACAGTGCCACAACTTTGGGAAATCCTTAGCAAGTCGGGTATCGAATCCGGTATTATCGGAAGTATGAATACGATTAGGCGAGATACAGAAGGTGGGATATTTTTTCCTGATCCCTGGTCAAAAACGAAAGACGTTTATCCGGCATCTTTGAGTCCTTTGTGGGGACTCATTAGTTCCAAGGTGCAAAAACATGCGACTTCCTCTTTGTCCAAGCAAGATTATGTCAACGGACTCAAGGCGATGCTCAAGTATCGGATACCGCCGGTGACTATGTTTAAAATCGGCCAACAAATCATTCGTCAAAAAATCGACCCTAAGCAAAAATGGAAGTTGGCGATTTTGTTCGATGAATTTTTGTTTGGTTTATTCAAGCGGGTATTGCACTCCACATCATTTGGTTATTATACATTATTCTTGAATGCGGTAGCCCATTATCAACACCACTATTGGAGGAATTATGACAATCAACCCTTTCCCCAAAATATCGTTTATGATGACATCCACACCGATGCCGATCCCATTACCTACGGATATAAAATTTACGATAAGATTTTAGGAAAGCTATTGGATTATTCTGAAAAGCATAAAAATACATTGGTGATTGTCGCCACCGGTCTGTCCCAAGAACCTTACACTTCTTGTGATCACCAAGGAGGGATGAACTATTATCGGCTCAAAGATCACGAAACTTTCGTAAAGGACATTGCTCCCGATTCCGAGTTCGAAGTATTTCCATTGATGAGTCGAGATTGGCAAATCGCTTGTAAGACCCGGGCGGATGAACTTCGAGCAAGTGAGATATTCGGACGCTTGAAAGTAGACGGAGGAGCTTTATTCCAAATCAACTCCGATACACCCGGATATTTGTTTTTTGAAACGGCGTTCACCAAGGGGACAGATGAAAATACCATGATTGTGGATTCTCAAACTGGCCGAAGATGGAAATTTGAGGATTACTTTTGTAATATCGCCATCAAAAGCGGTCATCATTTATCACAAGGATCAACATGGTTTTCCCAACCAATTTTGGCACCGGATACCCGCCAAATTCCCTTGACCGATTTGTTCGGTATTACTTTGTCTCGATTAGGAGTGAAACTTCCACAAAAGTCTCTTCAAAAATCCAATTTTTCTTTTCAGAAAAAGATTGTATAGCCTATGAATTTATTCACGATTGATGTAGAAGATTGGTACCAAGGAATCGAACTCCCTTACAAGGAATGGGACAATCGAGAAAAACGATTGGAATTCGGTCTGAATCGCCTACTGGATATTTTGGATGAGAAAAATGTCAAAGGTCTCTTTTTTATCCTAGGGAGGGTGGCAGAAGAACATCCGCAATGGGTACGTGAAATTACAGCAAGAGGACATACGCCGGCTTCCCATGGTTTCACCCATAAAAAAGTTTATGATCTTTCACCCTTGGATTTTCGGGAGGAAGTCAGATCTACCAAACGAAGGATAGAAGATTTGACCGGACACGAAGTAAATGCTTATCGAGCTCCATTTTTTAGCATTACTCGCAAGAGCCTATGGGCTTTGTCCATTTTGTCGGAAGAGGGATATACGATGGATTCTTCCATTTCGCCGGTTGTGACTTGGAGATATGGAATTCCGGGAACCCCCCATCATCCCTACAAATTTAAAAGCAATGGATTAATTGAAGTGCCTCCAACTTCCTTTCGAATGATGTTCCGCGATTGGTTGATAGGAGGAGCTTACTTTAGACTCCTTCCCTACGGACTCAATAAATGGTTTATCCGTAAATCGGAACGCAGTAAACATGTCGTCTTTTACATCCATCCATGGGAATACGATCCGGATCATCCCATCGCTCCTGAAATGGAATGGAAGGCAAAAACCACTCATTATAAAAACCTGCACAAAACAGCAGGTAATACAAGGAAGCTCATACAGGATTTTTCTTTTGAAAACCCCAAGGAATTTTTAAAAGGAATCATTGACTCCGAATTACCGTTTTATGCGATAGATGATTTTATGAATTAAGTCACCCAAGATGATTTTTAAAAATATTTTTGACTTCAGTTGAGACGCAATGCATTGCGTCTCAACCCATCCCATCCCATCTCGTCAACCTAGCCCGATTCCCTAGGAAA
>JAHDCE010000648.1 GCA_020630045.1 Saprospiraceae bacterium
ACATTCACCTCATTCAATGAAATTGTTTATTTAATTGCTGATTGACCGAGGAAATGAGGTTTTCATAAGTAGCAAGGCACAAAAAACGGAGTTATGCCATAGCATAATGAGTATTTTTGTAGGCAATTGAGCAGTTGATAAACGACTTCAATATGAATCATAGAAGCTGGATATTCGTGAACACCAACGGAAGCCGTATGGACCTGGGCGTGTATCATGGAGCGGATTCCGGCAATCTACTGATCTATTGCAATGATAAAGTCCTACAATTGGATTTTCATATTCATGATTCCAAACAGTACAAATTCTTCTTGGAAGATGAATTGTGTGAACTGAACATCAGTAAAGTCGGAAGAAAAAAATTCGATTATACTTTCAAGGTGGATGAAAAGTCCTTGACGCCAAAAAATATCGAGCGTAATAAGAAAAGGAAAATTTGGAACTACCAAGGTGTAGGATTCATACTTGGATTCATGTTATTGACAGTTATTTGTGGAGCTATATTTTGGTCTTTGCGTGGCGTTTATCTAGAGCGACAACTGGCAAAATACGGTGTAGAAGCGATGGTGTCCGTCCAAGTAACCCAAAGAGGATCTACCGGGAAGAAATTTGAAATGCACTATCGTTACAAATACAAGGATGAAGCCTTTTACAATACGACCGGCATCATTTTCAAGCCCCCGACTACACCTTATGGTTTTCCGATTAGAAACAACGACGAATTTGTAATTCGCTATGCCAGTGTTTGGCCGAGAAACCATGAAATAGATTACTCGCGGCCGGCCGATTTTGTACTGGAACGATATTTTATGATGACCATCAGAAAACATTGGGAACTCAACCCTGAGATTTCCCTTGACGAACTGGAATGTCAAGTTGAAGCTGCTTATGAAGCAGGCGGCGTTTATGGATTGGCGGATTTATATTTTCAGGACATCGCCCCTTCTGACCAAGCTTTACATGACGCCAACTCGTACAGTCGATTGATTCGCGACTCGACTTATCAGGTAAAAATATATGATTGTTGGGCTGAACAATAACCCCTAATTTGTGATCTGATTTGTCTTAAAAAAAGTTGAAAAAAAGACTTTAACATCACAATATTCAATAATATGGCTTCAATTCGCATCATTTAATAATGTTTCCCGTTACATTGATACAAGTCCCGATTATTTTGGCTTAACATTTGCATTCAGAATAAATGAAGGATAAAAAACAACAAAAGCAAAAATCCTTCTTCCGGGATGTTCACGAAGTAGTTCGTCTTGTCCCACATGGAAGAGTTACTACTTATGGTGCCATATCAGACTACTTAGGCACCGTGTCGGCCAGAATGGTCGGTTGGGCTATGAACAAAAGCACCTCCGCCGAATTTGCCGTTCCCGCACATCGTGTGGTCAACCGCAAAGGAATGCTCACTGGGAAAAACCAATTCCCGAACCCGACAATGATGCAAGAACTCCTCGAGAGCGAAGGCATTACAATCAAACAAGACCGAGTCGTAGATTTCAAAATGTTGTTTTGGAATCCCGCTACCGAATTGGATGGAGATGAATCTGATTGATGAATGAAAAAGGAAGCGTTATGAAAAAGTTGAATTGGAAATGGATACTCGGATTTACATGCCTTTTGTCTTTTGTGATTACCGGAACTAGCTCGGATACTCCCGGTATCATCTACTGGTCCGAGGGATACAAACTCACTTGGGAAGATTTTGAAGGCAAACCGAAATTCGATTATAGCAATCGCAATGTATCCGCATTAACCACCTCCGGACTAGTGCATTACCGTGGATGTGAAGATGGAAATATTATTTACCGTATACGACCCTACTTTGAGAAAAAAGACTCTTGGGTTAAGGATGAAGCTAGAACCGAGTATCATTTGGCACATGAGCAGCTTCACTTCGATGTTACGGAATTGTATGCTAGAAAACTTCGGAAACTACTAGATAAACGCAATTTCAAATGTGGAGAAGAAGAAGAGTTCGAACGATTCATCAATTCGTATCTGAACAATTGGGAAACCGCTCAACAAGCGTATGACTTTTCTACCCACCATAGCATGGACAAAGAAAAACAACAGGAATGGCACCATCGGATCAATTTCGAAATGTCGCTCTTAAAAGAATTCGAATCCAAATAAGTAGATGTTATCACGAAATTTTTTGTATGAAAGACGAATCGTTATTTTGGGAATCAATGAGGCATTCGCCGCAAAGCATAGCCGTAGCTATGCTGAGCATTTGCAAATCGCCAAAGAAAAAAATGACTTTGTCAAATTTCTTCCACTCCACTTAGTTTCGAGTATAACGAAGTGGATTTTCAAAATAACGGTTTGGCTATACTCAATTTTTCGTGATAACATCTAGTAAGTAAAAGAAAACATCAATTCCTGCTTCTGTAGACCAGAAGCAGGAATTTTTCATTATAGAATCGCCTGATATTGTTAATGATTG
>JAHDCE010000649.1 GCA_020630045.1 Saprospiraceae bacterium
CGAAATAAGTATTGGACAAGAAAAAAATATTAGCAAATTAGTCAAGAACTAGAAGAAAGCGAATGATGATAATCGCCAAATATACTTTATGAAAAAACAATTCGGCCTTGAGCATTTTAGAGGAGGAAGTGCAGGAAATGCGTCAAGAAAAATATGCTGTATGAGCATAGCCGATACCAGGAGTGAAAAATGCAGTCAAGTAGTTTTCTCGCCGAACAAGAACGGGTTCGTAAAAGCGAGTTATATTTTTTAGCATTTCCAAATTTCCGGAGCGTGAAGAAATGCTCACAGCCTTGTCTTTTTGGGTAAGAAAAAAGTACGACACAACAATTACTTCTTCCCCAAAACCCGATACACCTTCATACTATTCCGCTTCCCCTTCAAATGCACCACCGGCAACTGCTGCACCCGAACGAACGGCGCCACCTTCATATACACCTGTTCACTAATAATAATCGAATTAGGAACATCCTTGGTCAGCCCTTCTAACCTTTTGCCCGTATTCACAGTATCTCCGATAACCGAATATTCAATTTTTTCCTCGGAACCCATATTCCCCGCCACGACTTCTCCATTATGGATACCAATACCCACTTGGATATCACGACCGAACTCAGGTTTATATTTCTCACTCAACCACTGCACCTTTTCGATCATCTCAATCGCAGCCAGTACGACCCGCTTTTCATTATTGGAAGTTGAAATAGGCGCGCCGAAAACAGCGAATATCTCATCCCCGATAAATTGATTTATAGAACCACCATACTTCTTAATCGTCACCGTCATCAACGAATAAAACTCATTGAGGAAGTTGACCACTTGTTTCGCCTTCAATTCTTCACTGATAGTCGTAAAAGCTCGGATGTCGCAAAACAAAACCGAAACCACCCTGAGCTCACCATCAAAATAAGATTCCTCTTCGTGCTTATTCAACGCTTGGGCGACAACAGGCTCAGGAACATATCGGATAAATGTACGTAGTGTTTTTTCTTGCTCTTTCACTTTCAACTTGAGTTCATCGACCAAGGCTTCGTTTTTCTTTTGAAGTTCGAATACCAGTCCTGCATTCCTCCTGGATTTGAACCCCAGACCCAAGGAGAATATAATGATTTGTCCGATGATTCCGAATTGGATGAGGTGCTCCACATTGCCGATTTCGAGCATACCATACCAACCCGCCGCTGTCAACATACCACAAGCAGCTAAGAATATGGAACCGATGGCGAAGTACAAGGCGACCTTATCCCTTTTAAAAAATAAAATGATACAAGTAATGAATAACAATGAGAACTCAAAGAACAAAAGCCCTTCCAATATCATATTGCCCAATATGTGGTACGTATTGTAATAAATCAGGAAGGGTAGGGCGACCAATTTCAATACAATCCATCCGACAGTGAACTTGTGCCAAAAGGGAAGGAGGCGTTTCGTTCCTAGAAGACTTTGCATGAAAACGAAATACAGAACGATAGAAAGCTGGGCCGCCACGATTTCTACAAAATACATGACCCTAGGAAATTCCGCTAGGGCAGTGAACAAGTGATAATGTATTTGATCGTGCAGGAAAAATGTAGTCGAGATAGCGACCATGTAAAGACTGTAATAAATATAAGACCGATCGCCAATACTAATCCATAAGAGCAGATTATACAATATCATCGTCCACAAAATCGCATGGAAAATGGTTTGTATGACCAACCGTTTCCATACCATTTGATCGATAAATTGTTCACCGGTCGTTACATGCAACGAAAGCCGGGGAGAGAAATTGGTTTCATTCCTGACCTTTACATACACCGTTGCGGTTTGTCCTTCTTTGAAATGGGCTTGTGCCGATTTGGAAATGTCTTTGACATCCGCTTCCGACCGTTTGGTGAATTCTCCCAAGTGCTTGATTTCCCGCATCCCGTTGTCCCAAAGAAAAAATGCGGTGATATATTCTCCCTTTCCGAAATAGAAGTAATAATGTCCTTCCTCTTTGCACTTGAAAACGTATTTCGCCCAGTAAGTTCTCCTAGGAGCTAACTCCTTGTCCAATTGGTTTCTAGGATAAAACTTGAAATCCATCACCTCTCCAAGCGGAGAAGTAGTAACACCTTGCTCGGCATGAAAAACAAAAGCCCTTTCCTTATTGAATTTGATGTTGCCGTTACGCAATACAATGGTATCCGGTCCCGCTTTCGCGGAATGGCAAATGAGCAGGGAGACCATCCCCAAAAAGATAGCGATATACCAAGGTTTCCTCATGTCAGGGTTAAAGTACGGTTTTCGGGGGAATAAATAAGGCATCTGTGTGAGAAATTGGTTAAGAACACTAGATGTTATCACGATTCTTTTTGCATGAAAGACGAATCGTTATTTTAGGAATCAACGAAGCGTTCGCCGCAAAGCGTAGCCGTAGCTACGTTTAAGGGGAATAACGAAGTGGATTTCTAAAATAACGGTTT
>JAHDCE010000650.1 GCA_020630045.1 Saprospiraceae bacterium
TGGATTTCCAAAATAACGGTTTGGCTATACTCAATTTTTCGTGATAACATCTATTGTAAATATTTCAGTTAGTTATTCGGCTCACTGTCTAGAAACAGGCAGCGCCTAAAGTTAACAAAAAGGCGCCACTCCCCAAAGCAAGTCTGCCCGGACAAATGCAATGTGACATCATACCTACAAAATTTCAATCCCGTTCCGTATTTTTGCGAACACTAAAAAAGACACCATGGCTCTTACAGAATCCAATATGCTCGATTTGGGCACCCAAGCACCCGATTTCAAACTACCGGACACGGTCAGCGGAAACGACCTCTCCTATAACGATATCAAAGGAACCAAAGGAACCATCGTTATCTTTTCTTGTAATCATTGTCCCTATGTTCTCTGGGTCAACGAACAAATCGTGAAGGTCGCCAATGACTACATGACACAAGGAATCGGATTCGTCGCCATCAGTTCCAACGATGTGGTCAAGTACCCCATGGACAGCCCTGAAAAAATGAAAGAACTCGCCGCCGAGGTCGGATATCCGTTTCCATACCTCTACGATGAAAGCCAAGATGTAGCCAAAGCATACGACGCCGCATGTACCCCCGACTTTTATTTGTTTGACGAAAATGATGTTTTGGTATATCGAGGGCAATTAGACGGATCCCGCCCCAACTCCGGTATTCCGGTAACGGGAAAAGATCTCCGTGCAGCATTGGATGCAGTCATCAACGGAAATCCGGTAGCAGAATTACAACGCCCTAGCGCCGGTTGTAATATCAAATGGAAATCCTAATCACCACGGAACACCCTTCTCATATTGCACTGGACCACTGAACAAATATTGGCATTCGCCCCTTCGTCGGGCATCTCCAAATCCGCTCAAGGACTCGCTTCCTCGAGCAGGTGGGTTTCATTGGAATCCGATGGCAAATTGATTTGGGGAGAATGCAAATCCAGCCGTGGAACCGCCCACTACAAAACCGTGGTTGACCTCAAAGGGCCGGCGTTCAAATGCAGTTGTCCCAGTCGAGCGTTTCCTTGCAAACACAGCTTGGCATTACTCCTTCTCCTAGCCAAAGACAATGAAGCCTTCCGGATTCCGGGCGAAGTACCGGAAGAGGTGACTGCTTGGTACAACAAACGCCACAAAGGAGAGTCCCAAGAGAAAAAAGAACGGACGCCCGAGGAAATTCAAAAAAGCGAAGCCGCCAAGGAAAAGAAACAACAAGAACGTTTCAAACGAATGGCGGAAGGTATCGACGATCTCGAAAAGTGGCTGGTGGATCTCATTCGTACCGGATTGGCGGCTATGGATAAGCGATCGGACGAATTCACTTCGTCCGGTATCAATTTTTCCGACGGTCCTCCTGAGGAACAATGGAAAAATTTTTCCAAGCGGATGGTTGACGCCCAACTGCCCGGCATCGCCCGTAAAATCAGGGAAACAGAATTGCTAAAAGGAACCACCGCCGATTGGCCGGCGAAGGTCCTTGCCAATCTTTCCGAAATACATCTTGCTTCGCGGGGCTTTCGCCAATTGGACCGCCTTCCGGCGGAATTGCAATCCGAGCTATTGACCTATGTCGGAAAAAATATCCGCAAACAAGACGTCCTCCAATCCGAAGGCATTCAGGACGAATGGATGGTTGTCGGTAAATTCGAACATTTCAATGTCGATAATGCTACGGTCAGAAGGACTTGGTTCAAGGGACTCGAATCCGACACTTGTGCACTTGTATTAGAATACGATTATCAACGGGAGGGGCTACCTACGCTTTTCCCTCCGGGTAGGATTTTCAAGGGAGAAATTTCTTTTTATCCTTCTTCATTCCCTATCCGAGGCTTGATTAAAGAACCGGAAATCGTCAAGGAGCAAATCAGCTCTTTTCATGGCCATCCGAATATCGGCTCCTTCTTGCGACAATACGCGGGAGCACTCAAAGCCAACCCTTGGCTCCCTGATTTTCCAACGGTCTTAGACCGAGTCGTCCCCATCTTTCACGAAGACAAGTGGTGGCTGATGGATGAATACAACGAAGCGATTCCGATTAGTGGCATGGAAAATATCGGATGGAAAATATCAGCCCTAAGCGGCGGAAATCCCATCGAAGTATTCGGAGAATGGACAGGAGAAACCCTTTTACCGCTCAGTGTCGTATCAGACGACCGTTTCATCAACTTACATTAATGCTATGAATGAAAAGGAACTGATACGTACCGCCCTCGTCGGCACCAAACGCAATGGTGTTTCCATTGACATTTCCGAAAGGGGAAAAGATTGGGGTGTCGAACAAGAGCAAACCGAAGAAGGAAAATTCCTAGATACCGTAGCCATGCATTTCCAATTGGCGAAAGCCGGATACACGCCTAAAAAAATACCTGACGGACAATTGTCCCAATCTCCGCATATCGAAGAAAAGGTTTGCGGCCCATCTAG
>JAHDCE010000651.1 GCA_020630045.1 Saprospiraceae bacterium
TTCCTTGTCTACAGCGGCCGTTTGAATGAAATACCAATTGCGAAGCAACTTCATCACGTTGTGGTACCAAAGGATATCACTTTCTAGTATTTCTCCCGTTCTGGGGTCGTGGACATGTGGACCTTGTGCATTCTGAATGTCGGTTGTGATGTACCGGATACAAGAGTATCTGACATCTTCCGGGCTCCAGTCCGGGTCTTCTTCTTTGCTAGGAGCGTCCTTGGCAATGATGGCGTTTTTAAAGCCGGCGGCTTCAAATGCTCCTTGCCAATCGGTGACGCCCATTTTTAAATACTTCCTCCATTTCAAGGGAGTACCCGGGTCGATATAGTAGACGATAGGTTGTACCGGTTCCACTGCTTCCCCTCTAGCGAAAGCTTCCGGATCGCTAGGCTCTAATCTCCAACGGGTAATGTATTGTCTTACTTTGGCCATTTGTTGGTCAGGGCCATATTCCGTCTGCCGGATAGAAAAGTACCCGACTCGTTTGTCATATTCCCGAGGTTGCATCGGTTTCTCTGGAAGGAGGATGAAAGATTGGTTCATCTCGATGGAAAGCGTCTGGGTAAGTTTGTTGTCCGGAAGGTTGTTTCCCGTATAAGTCAAGATATGTCTGACTTCGATGTTTTTAGGGAAGCTTTTCATCCAATTCACCATAGAGCGTTTCCCATCCAATCCACGGATGGCGAAGTTTTTCCGTTCACGGGAAGATAGGGCGCCAATCATCGGGACATCAGAAGAAAAGAAGGGAGTGACTTCTATTACGACTGAACTGTCTTTGCCCATCGCTTGGATGTTGAAGGTGGAAACGATGGGTTCGAAATTGTTGTTGAGCAATGACTCATAAATCGGATTGTCCATATCCGCTACGCTGTTGTAGGACACGGAGCGTAGCAGCATCTTATTGCCTTTTCTTTGCCATCGTACGACTTGTTGAGGACGAGACTTCATTCCCGCGCCACCAAAGTTGAGACCCTTGACATGCCCTGAAATCCGACTGACGACCAACATTTCTTTTTCTAGGAGATCGGCTGGTATTTCAAAATAGTATTTGTCATCTACTTGATGTACATCGAACAGTCCTTCATCCGAAACGGCGTCTTTTGTGATAACGTCTTTATAGGGTTTGATTTTGTTCTTTTTCTTATCGTCTTTTTGGTTCCCCTCTTCTGTAGCTTCCTCTTGTTTCTTTTTTCTTTTAAAAATTTGCGCATCCGATTCCGGCATCATCATAAGACCTGCGATGATGACGAAGAGGACGGTCATGACTGATTTGATATTCATGGTATTGGTTTTGAATTGATCCCCTTTCGGGGAATATTTATCTTTCGTTCTTGTAAATAATGCCGTCTTTCATGACGAATTTGACATCCATAAAGACTTTGACATCTTGTGTAGGGTCGCCTTCAACGGCAATGATATCCGCTAATTTTCCTTTTTCAATGCTACCTAGTTTATCGGAGACATCCAGTAAGTCCGCCGTGCTGGTGGTTGCGGATTGGATGGCCTCCATTGGCGACATTCCGGATTCAACCATGTACTGGAATTCAAGCGCGTTTTTTCCATGAGGAAATACACCTGCGTCCGTTCCGAATGCGATTTTTACTCCTTTCTTGTAAGCTTTCGCAAAAGTGCCTTGTATGGCCGGGCCGATGGCCAAGGCCTTCGGAGTGACGAGAGGAGGATAGTATCCGACGATTTTCGCGGAATCCGCAACCGACCTGCCGGCAGTGATTGTCGGTACATAGTATGTACCGTACTTTTTCATCAATTCCATCGTTTTTTCACTCATAAAGGAGCCATGCTCAATAGATGCTACTCCGCCTTCGACTGCTCGTTGCATACCTTCATCTCCGTGTGCGTGCGCCGCTACTTTGATGCCGAAATCTTTCGCGGTTTGTACAATGGCTTTGACCTCTTCTATGGTGAATTGTGGTCGGTGTCCGTCACGTGCTACACTCAATACACCTCCGGTAGCAGTGATTTTAATCCAGTCCGCACCGTTTTTTACTTGTTGTCTTACAGCTTTGCGACATTCGTCCGGGCTGTCGCAAACTCCTTGTTCCGGTCCGGGGTATCCTAGGAGATCTTTCTTGGCTCCGTTTGTAGGATCCGCGTGTCCTCCGGTGATGGCGATGGATTTCGCTGCTGTATAAATGCGGGGCCCTTTGACAAACCCCCTTGCTATGGCTTTTTGTAAGGAAACGTTCACACCGCTTCCTCCTAGGTCACGAACAGTAGTGAATCCGGACATCAATGTTATTTCAGCGAATCCTACTGAGCGGTAGGCGATATCCGCTTCGTTCAGAATGAATCGGTTGAGATAGGCATTGCTATCATATACGTTTTCTAGATGGACATGCATATCCATCAGTCCGGGGAGTACGGTTTTGTCCTTTAGGTCGATGACTTCT
>JAHDCE010000652.1 GCA_020630045.1 Saprospiraceae bacterium
GAAATTATTAGGCTACCAAAACATTTACCCTAGGATATTAGGAACTATTATGGTAAAAATAAAAACAACCGTCAAAAGCAATAATACCGGAATGGTAGTGGGCTTGTTTCTAGAGCGATGAATAACGATGTTGGCAATCATAATGGAGAAAAGCAAAAAGAAAATCGAACTGATAAAAGTATCCAGTAAGTCAATATTTAGACCTTGTACAACATTGCGGATGACTTGAATACATTTGAATACGATGAATGAAAAGTAAAAAGATACACCTGTAACTAAAGCAATGGGTAACTCCCTGAAATTCGCTTTTTTTAGTGTTTTAGGAAGTACGATAGAATGAATGATGAGAATCAGCAGTAATAGTGCGCCGATCGTACTGATGGTAGTCGTCTCTGTTTTGACAAGATGCTCAGGAACCCAAGGACGGATGAAGTCCAAAACCCACAAGAGAAAAATATTGATGGCGGTAGCCAGGATAATTCGAATCCAATATTTCCTTGTCGATTGTGGAGCTTCGTTCCAATGATCTAGTATGTCTTCATCCATATTTGTTGGATTATTAAGACGCTGTTTAAATTTAAATATATTTAAGCTCAAACAGCCTATAAGGTTCAACTTAGTCAAAAAGAAATTCCGAACTCCTTCAAGTCCAAATCCAAGTGGGGGAACAGTTTGCGGGAATATCTTTTCATGAACTCATAATGTTCCGAATTCTTTTTCAGAATAAATACGGATGGCCATCCGAAAAGCAATTTGGATGTATAGGCGAGATCGAAATAAGCTTCTACTGAGATACCCATGTCATGGATTTTTCTACCATCCATATCCAATAGCCAAACGCGGTTTTCTATTTTATTATCATTTTGTTTTAGGACACTGACATACCTTTCGTTCATGTCTATTGGATATAGGGTTTCCGGGCGGATGCCCATGTGCTTGGAAACAGTATGATATCCGTACCCGCTATTTTGATTTCCACCTAATAATGTTTCAATAGGAGGAAGGAATAAACTTCCCGTAAAATAGTATTTCAGAAAGTCCCAAGTGTAATCCTCGTTCAAGTAATTGTCGATGAGCCAAGGGTCGGTTGTAAACAAATGGGAGGTGTCTTTTCCTTCCGTTTCCGACAATTGCCAATACAATTCTATTTTTTGAACATCCTTGTAAATATTGAATAAAAATTCAGGGATTTCAACCTCCTTCTGTTGGAGAATAGAATGCAAGGTCGCTTCGTCATGCGGCATTCCACGCTTCTGTATAGGGACACTGATCCAGCAACCGTGTTTCCTGCTTTTGGCGATTTCTTGTCGAATCAGCTGAGTATAAAATTTGTCCTTGGTGGCGTTCATATTCTTATTTCAGTTCGAAAACAGCTTCGTCCAAAGAAGAGCCGTATTGATAGCGGCTCGATAACTGCAATGTATCGCCTCGCCGAATATTTTTTGCTTGTTTCAATTGGCATAAAGTCGGTGGCATCAAGCTGTCCGTTCCGGTAAAATTCACGCCGTCTTTCAATTCGATTAAGGAATGCATTAAAATACAATTGGCGGTGCCGCTGAGGTGAACCTTTAATTCGGTGTCGAATGCGACGTCCAATTTTTCTTCCTTGTACAAGTCGATGACATTCACGACTTCCTGGGTGCTGAGCAATTCCGGCCAATGCCGTGTAAATAGTAACGGATAATGTTTATGTCCTTGGTCGAATTCCGCTCTGCCGACTTGGGCGAGGTTGACGATACGTTCGGGTATCAATTTCCCGTCCGGTTTGAGGAATTGGCGGAGGTGTTTGAATATCTGTACTTGGTACTCGTTGGCGCAATAGATACTCATCAATTCGCCGATGACATAATCGACCGGTTCGGGCAGTTGGATTTTCATGGCGTCTCCTACGATGAATTCCACTTTATCCGCCCATCCGTTTTTCTCCAGTTCCGCTTGGATGAATTCGGTCAGGTTGGGATTGTTTTCGATGAGGTAGGCTTTTTTGACGTAAGGGAGGTAGTGCTTGGTCAATGCCAATGTACCGATTCCGGCTTCGCAAACGACGGCGTCTTTCATCATGTCGTATTGTTCGAAGGCTCGGATATAAGCCCCGACCCGCTCCTTGTCGGTTTCCATGACTTTGTAGTAAATTTCGGGGAAACCGTAATGGTCCGGGTCGAAAGTTTGGGCATCTAGTAATGCGTATTTGAGTTGGTCGAAGTTGTCGATGATTTTATAGAAGAAGTCCATCGAAATATTTTTAGATGATTGAGAGTAATAATAGTTATTTGCTTGGGCTAAATACACTGTGTAATAAGTAATTTTGATTTTTGAAAATGTCTTTTGTCTCAACTCCGCTTCACATCCTCACCTTAATAGCTTTGGCTATTAGGTTCCGGGTGTTCATTGATTTGATACAAAATCCA
>JAHDCE010000024.1 GCA_020630045.1 Saprospiraceae bacterium
TGCCGATGAGTATCCTGCGATTCAAGAAAAATATGAACCCGTATTCAAGCCTCACCCCAATCGATGGTTGGTGAAATTGAGATGATTTTTTATGAAATCACTTAAAATTGCCGCGTCGTTTGCTCGACACACGACACAACAATGTAGATTTAACACTAATTTGACTTTGAGATATTGAGGTATAGTTTAAGTTTGCGGAACCATTTTTTGAAATGGTCTTGAAGTCTGTTTGAATGAGGAAGCGGTCGGAAAGGGTTCCGATCGGTCTTCCGGATTACCAAATTTAAAACTTACCGAGTATGAGAATTTTGACGATGTTGTTTTTTTTAACCCTTGCCTTCCAACCCTTTTTCCTAGTTGCCCAATGTGATACCGAGACCAATGTGGACTTGAACAATCCGGGCATGGAGGATTGGGTGAATGAAGGGAATTATGAAGATCCTGCCGGCAGTTTTTGGGATACGGCCAATAGGACGGTAGATCTCGCCCCATTCCTAATCAATCCCAATGTAACCAAATCCACTGATGCCCATTCAGGGACCTATTCTGCCAAATTGGAAACCTCCAGTTGGTTCGGATTGACCAGTTCCGCTACTGTTTTTTCTGGTGAATTCGATCCGGACGAAGGCAATCCCTTAGAGAGTATCAAGTTTGGAAAACCGTTTACTGAAACACCGGATTACTTCCGTGGCTGGTACAAGTATGAGCCGGTGAGTGGAGATTCTGCCGAAATTTATACCTATTTGCACCGTTGGGATGGCTCGGAGCGAGTCCGTGTCGCAGAAGCATACACCAAGGTGTATGACGCGACTTCCGGATGGGAACAATTTAACATTGAATTTGAGTATTTGTCTTCTGATATGCCGGATTCCATTACTATGGTTTTCGCATCAAGCGCCGGTGGTGCAGAGTTTCAAGGACGAGTAGGCAACACGCTTTACATTGATGATGTCGAGCTGTATTATTGTACGGTCACATCCGGTTTCAGTACTCCCTTGATGTCCGAATTAGATGTCAATACTTTTCCGAATCCGGCTGACGGAATGCTTCGTTTTGACTTGGATGACCACGTGAACGGTAGCATTCGTATTTTCTCTATGGATGGACGCGAAATGGGCGAATACCGCGTGAATGGCGATACGTTCACCATTTCTTTGGACAGATATTCGGATGGTTTGTACAAGTATGTTATCTTAGATGATTCTTCCACTGCATTGGCAAGCGGTTCATTCATGAAAAAGAGGGATTAACACCCATTTTTGATTGAAGAAAAATTGTTTGAAAACCAATGTGGATTATGATTGTTCCTAGAGGAAGAGGTTTCCTCTAGGAACATTTTTTTTAATTTAGAATTGACCCAACCGAAGATACAGATACAAAACTAACCTTGTCATCCCCAAGGAGGCACCTGATTGTAAACCATAAACCTTTGATCATGAAATTTAATCAGACCATCCTTTCTTGTTTATTCCTGTTGATTTTTTCCGGTAGTTCATTCAGTCAAGATACCGAAGCGAAACAACCGTTTTCATGGGGTATGAAAGTCGGTGTCATTGCCGGTACACCCATAGGCCCTAGTGAGGAAGGAGCTACCGGTTCGCCGGGTATTGGTCTCCATATCGGCGTTGCCGGTAAGTACGATATCTCCGAGAGATGGTCCGTACAAGGAGATGTGGTATATAACCAAAAGAAGGCCAAGTACAAAACGCCGGTCCGGGATCAAGACTATGAGTATGAACAGATTTTTGAATTTCCCGATACGACGATTATCGCCATTATCCCCACCTATTTTAATGGTGAGGTAGAAGGCGAATTTTACAACCATTACCTTGAGGTTCCGCTTAACGCGAATTACAAACTATCCAAGCGTTGGTATTTGACATTCGGGATTTATGGCTCATATTTAATTAAGGGAAGCCATCAAGTAATTGCTAACGGAATCGTTGGTGATAACTTTGACACAGTGGAAAACCGCAGCCAAGATGAAACCGAAGGTCTCAATAAATGGGACTACGGATTGAATACCGGTGTCAGGTATCAGGTCGGCGAAAGTCTCAATTGTGAATTGAGGATTTCAAGTGGAATGCGTTCCATATTTAATGATGATTATCAACTGGCGGAGGATACTGTCCGTAATTTATACCTTCAATTGTCCTTTGGTTATGACCTGGGAATTTTGTGGGGGAAATTGAGGAGCTGACCCATGTCATTAATTAAAAACAAACTATTAATACTTAACCGATGAAAAGCATTTTAAACTCCAAAGGATACACTTGGTTGGTGCTTCCTCGCGAGGGCGTCAAGCCATTGACATTATTGGAACAAACAAAAGAAAACTGGTTTAAGCGGATATTTAGAAAGTTGACAGGAGGAGCGGGAGAAGCAGAAGCATTGAATGCGGATTTATTTGATTTATTTCCTAAGTCCGAAGGAGCTCAACTTCCCAAGGTAAGTCGTAAAAAGGGAGAAGTCCCTAATTTTGCGGGACAGGACATCCGTGCGAATGGAGGAGGTGTAGATTTTACCACCGCCAAGGAATTGAAAATGGTCGGTGCCGCTGACGTAAAGGCCAAATTGTCCAATTCGGAAAAACTATTATATGAGTTTCCCGAATATCACCGACGCTATATTCAGAGCGAAGTGATACTAGAGGAATATCTCAATGAAAACAAGCCTTCCGGAAAGGCGCCCGGTTTTTTAGAGAAGTTACAATCCGGACGGATATTTGTCGTGACCGAAGTATTGGTGACAACCAAATTTTCCGTAAAAGATGCCTCGGATTTCGAAGCGGCCGGGAGCGTCGATGCCCAAGCGCTACAAGGTTATCTTGCTAAATTGAGAGCTAGTGGTAAGAGAACGGATAATACCGTCGATAGCTTGGGCTATGAAGGAGAAACACCACTGACCTTCGCTTTGAAAGCGTTCAGAATTTTATACAATAAAGACAAAGACCAATATTATTTATCACGATCACCCATACCGACTACGAGGGACGAATTCGTACTGGATGGTGATACTATAGAATTGGATAGTATTGATATTTAATATCAAATCATGTCGAAGAAAAAGAAAAGGGACAATTTCGGATTCGTTTTTTCAACCGATGACGATTTCGAATTCAATTACGAACAAGAAGAACAGGAGACGCTGCCGCCCGGCGAACAGCGTCTCTATGTTCTCATTGATAGGAAGAAACGCAAGGGAAAAGAGGTGACATTGGTCACCGGTTTTGTAGGGTCGGAAGATGATATGAAAGCTTTGGGCAAGCACCTCAAAAGTAAGTGTGGAGTAGGGGGGAGTGTGAAAGACGGAGAAATCATCATTCAAGGAAACAAGCGTGATAAAATCGTAGAATTGCTTTTGGCGGATGGATACAAGCAAACCAAAAAGTCCGGTGGGTGAATTTGCTCTGCCGATAAGTTACAAATACACCGCTTTCAGCATTCGGTCTTTTCCTTGTAAATCTTTCATGATTTCAATTTGTGAAAACCCGGCGTTTTCTACGATTTCGTAGATGTCGTTGGCGTGAAATTCATTGATCTCAAAGTATAGTTTGCCATTTTTTTCCAATTGCCTTCCGGCGAATTGGGAAATGGCTTTATAAAATACATGTGGGTTGTCATTCGGAGTCGCATAGGCGATTTCAGGCTCGAAATCCAGTACGGATTCCGGCATGAGTTCTTTTTCCCGTAAGGGAATATAAGGAGGATTGGAAATGATGATTTTCATCTTGGGCAATTGTTGTTCCGCGAAAGCGGAATCTAAAATATCCGTCCGTAAAAAATTGATTTGGGTTTGATGCTTTTTTGCATTTTGTTTTGCGATAGCTAATGCTTTTTCACTAATGTCGATGGCATGCACGTGCCAGTTCGGACGCAATTTTTTGAGGGTAATAGGAATACACCCACTGCCTGTACCGATATCCAATACATGTTGTTTGAGCGAGTTGTTTTGTTCAAGGATGAGGTAGACCAATTCTTCCGTTTCAGGTCGAGGAATCAAAACATCCGGAGTTACTTTAAAAACCAAGTTATAGAAATACGAAATTTCCGAAATATAGGCGGGTGGCTCCTTGTTTTCTATCCTTTTAATAAGATGATCTAATATTGAATCATCAACCTCAATCATCCTGTTTTCCGAGCTTCCTCCGAGGTGAAATCCGAAAAGATCTTCCATTAATACAGCTACGACATTGCGGGCTTCTCGTTCATCATAAACGGAATTGGCGGCTTGCATTAATTTCTCTATAACGATTCGTGCTTCCATGATTCGCAAAGATAACACCGATTCTGAGTATGAATGGGTATTATTCTTTAGAGTCGGAACCCCCCTCTTTTCTTCCCTCGTTGAATTTGTTTTGCTTTCCCATATGGCCGAAAAGCTCCCAAGATTTGCGATTGTAGGCTTCTGCCGCTTCGCGGGCGGTTTCGAACATTCCGATATGGACGGATTGGCCATTTACTGAAATAACCGCACGGTACTTTTTGTTTTCCTTGTAAACGCCCATGTAACCGGTCTTACTAGTGGTTTTCCTTTGCCGACTGGCCCAGGCACGGGAGCGCCAAATAATGTTATCCAGCCTACAGTTCAGTTTGTCTCCATCTTTAGCGCCTACCAAGTTGTTCTCCTTGGTTTTTTTATCTTCCAAAAATGATTCGGCGACCAGTTTGTGGAGATAAACGGTTTCTGTTTTGTAGCCCCCACCTTCTTTTTTCCAAGTCTTTTGAAAGACTGCACAGCCGCTAGAATGTAACCTTAGGTTTTCTAGAAGTTTCAATGGCCCATAGTGTGGATGTTTCAAGAAGTGTTGATATACTTCTTCATCCAACCAGACGATTTTGTCTGCGTTTTTTAATTTGATTTTGCGTTCCACTCTCTCTAAGTTTTTGGCGTATCTATTTAATACTCCATAATGAGTTCTCTAAGCTCATAATTTGTGGGAAAGAGATGAACCAAAGTTTTTAATTGTAGTGCTTCCTAGTTTTCTTAATAAAGAGAGTTAGGATTCACAAAATTTAGTTAGTCGGTTCATCGTGTTTCCCGTCCCTTTCACAAATAAATAGAATTTTTCATTTAGCCGCGAATAAATAAGTGAAAAACATGTAATTAAACCCTTATTTGTACTGACTTTTAGACCTAACAAGAATTAGCCGGTTATGTTTAAGGATTCTTGTGACATTCTTTGTATTGAGAAATTTAGAATTTGGCTAATCTAAATTGTATTAGAGGGCATGAGTAAGTACTTAGTATAATAGACATTATTACGAATTAGATTGTATGGCTATAATTAATCTTTCATCCTCACTCTTCTTCATGTACTCATCATGGTAGCTACGGCTACCAGATTCCGTGCATTCATCAATTGAGAATAAAATCTCTAATTCTAGCTCTTATAAAAAACAATTCGTAATAATGTCTAATGCTCCAAAGTCACTCTGATAATCAGGATTTCTTACAAGCATCTATTTGCTTTTTTGATTTTCCCAAGTAAATACCCAGTCGACTACCTTACCATAACTGGCCGTTCCCTCCTTAACCCCTTGTGATTTGAGAAACACCTCGTAAGTTTTGTTTTGAACTCCCGGAAAAAAATCGGGATAGGCGAGTATATTCCGATTCATATCATCCAAATCAGCGATGATTTCGGCAGGAAGATTTTTTCGGAAGGCCGCATAATCCTCCCGTTCATATTTTTTGTAAGAAACAGCGACTTGACGCCAAAATGTGATATGTCCGGAGTATCGGATCATTGGATTGTCAGAACGGATGCAAGTTAAATATCCTAGGAAATTGCATACTCCTTCGTCTGTGAAACCGTAGCCATGTGCCATTTCATGAGCGGTGGTAAAAGGCACTTTAGCTGGATGGAGGCCAGCGTCCAAATGACCTTCTCCCGTAAATGGAAAGTAGAAGCCCGAAACGCTGTTTCGCAATAAAATCCCTTTCGGGAAAAGGATTTTCGCCTTTACATTTCCATTTGGAGAGTATCCCATTTCAATGAGGACATCCCGGAGGTGTTTGGATAATTCGTCTTGTAAGTTTTTGGGTAAATCGGAAGTCTTCCAAGTGTAGTTCTCCTTGTCTTTGAATTGCTGTCGCAGTTGGATTAGGGTGAGGGTTCTTGTTTCTAAATCTGATTTGAGATGTGATAAGGGAAATGCTTTTCGTTCCAATCCGATTTTTTCACTGAATGGGATACGACAATAGTTATATCCCCAAAAGACAAGGAATGCAGCTAACACCAGAGAAGTCAGACAAATCAGATTGATGAAGAAATTTAGAATTCTGAATGGCCATTTTTTTATGGGACTTTTATTTTTTCGAAAGAAATAGACCACCCATATTATACACAATGGAACAAACAAATAAAAAAGGGAAAAGGGGAGGCGGGTCAGAAACAAATCGAAGCACCATCTTATCATTTTGAAAAAGCCCTCTGCATAATATTTTTCAGTGAATGCCGGAAAGGCGTTGAGCAACATCCTGATGAGCAGCGATAAGATTCCGATTCCTAGGAAAACCCATCTTTTGAGATTGACGAATCCGAATATTTTGTTCAACCGCTCTTTCATTACGCATACATCTTTTGAAGGATTCCGGAAATGCTTCTTGATATTCCTAGTAGTTCGACTATGGGGATAACGATCATGACGATTATCGTTATGGGGGATAAATATATCGAAAAGTCCATTGTCTCGAAATCGAAGTGCCGGGCTATCATATAATAGGTAAGGCATAAAAGTAGGATTGCCATAACCGAACCTGTGATTATCATTTGAAAGTATGTCTTCTTATAAGTAGATTCGATTTCTTTAGGTGTATAACCAAGTAAATATAATTTTTGAATGGATTCCTTTTTTTGAAAAATTTCGGATCTGAAATATCCCATCGACAATAGTAAGGACAATGCAATAAGCAAGAAGGCCAATAGGAGCGTAATGAAGGAAAAGAAATTCAACGCCCTTTCGATAGAGGGGTTGTAAAAACCGGAAGTCCGTACTTCGTATCCTTCTTCTTCTAAATAAGAAATGCACTTGTTCCAAGCGCCGGCCTTGGGATGAATAAGCAATCTGACCGGAGCGGATGGATTCGCCGCATATTTTGAATTGGCGTATGCCATGAATTCGACCGGTACAAGAATGGAATTGATCCCATTCGTCGGCCCTGAAATTTTTGCCGCGTATTCTCCCCGAAGCCCATTTCCCGAAAGGGAAAGTTGCAAAGGAACGGTTGCCAAATTTTCCATCTGCAACTTGGGCATACCCCTAGAGGGGGCGAACCCGAAATTATATAAGTTGAGATACTGTGCCGGAATGAGAATGGGAACGGTTTGACCTTGTTGCCATTCAAACCGTTCTGTTTTGATGAAAGCGGCGGGAATGGATTCTAAAAATATGGCTGTCCTGAATCCTAGGAGGTTGCTTTTGAGATCGGCGTCAAAATTATTGCCGTCAAATGCTCCCATTTGCTGTATCCAAGGGGAGGATTGTATGCTATTGACCTCGTTTTGATTAAATGCTATGTCACGTTTTGTTGAAAACGGGTTCTTAATTTGCTTGTTAATTGTTAGTGGGGAATCGTTGCTCAAGCGCATTATAGCTTGATTTAGCTCAAAAAACTGTATTCCCGTACCTAAAAAGGCATGTGCGAGGGTGATGCCTAAAGTGGTGATTATTAAGGAAAAATATTTTTTTGGTAGTAAAAAATGCATTAGTTTTTAGCCTTTGTTATTGATAGTGGGATGTTTAAGAATGTAATTTAATAATAATATCAAAACAAGGGCGCAGGGACGTATGGTTGCCGGTTTTAATATGTCACTTTTTGGCATAGAAATTGCCATTTATAGAGTGTGAGTATCTAAAATAACTGATACAAAGCAACGACAAAGACATACATTTTTAGAGGAAATCAAAATCATTCGAAATGGAGACACGTTTTTCACTTCGCCACAGGCTCAGCATGCCATTTTCAAAGGATGTTCGATTATTCGTTCTTATCTTTTTCACGATTATGTTCTTGACTCAATTGTCATTGGTATCATTTGCCAACGTTATCGAAGTTGGAGGTTGTGAAGGCTGCGAAACTCCTACCCATAATGATGAGAACGCTCGTAACATCATCAAAGACATCAATAAAGAAGATGTCGTACTTGATATCAATCCAAGGGAGTTGAATAGTTTTTTGGTACAATTCGACGGTAAGCCTTTATTTGAAGGTTTCGAACCTGTTGATGTTCGCGAAGTCAAAGTATTCAATTTCGCCGGTTTTGCTGACGGTCGAGTAGTCATCACGAATTGGGAAGTAAACGGAACGCAACTTTCCGGTAACTATGCTACGATGACCGATTTCCTTTCTGCTTTGAATCAAGTGTCTGACGAATGGCATTTCGATGCTCAAAAATCTATTTTATACGGAGGCCAAAATGATAAATCTTCCAACTTGTCTTTACTTTCTGTAGAAGGTGATGAGTTTGAAATGGAATTTGCAGTGGCTTCAATTCCTACACGTGTTAAAGTAAGCATCCCGACAGGAGCGGATGTTTTAACAGTCGAACAAATTGGAACAAACATGGTACAAACTGCCAACGTAGGTGAAAACGGCGGTTTGATTCTTGCGAAATAAAGATTGTCTCGATAATTGGAATTCTTGTACGGAGGTCTCCTAACGGTGATCTCCGTTCTTTCTTTATAATCGATGTATAGCACCTTTTTGTCTCAATGCGTCCTGAAAAGAATTACGAAGCAAGCTAGGCGGTATTTTTCTTGTCTTGATTCAAAACACTTTACAGATTTCTAATGAGATGATTTAAAACTGTGTCTCTTCATATTTATTTTCAAATAAACCTCGTGAAGTAAACCCGATAAGACGCTCATCTATCATTCTTAAAGCAATATTTTTAGTTTAACTGCAGTCGATAAAGAGTTCGGAAAACAGCCTGGTCTCCTCAAGTAAGTACCTGGACAAAAATACCCGAAAAGCATATTCCCTGATTATTTATGGACGGGTACTTATTATTAAAATAAAAGCAAAAGAAAACTCCTAGGAAGCGACGCTTCCTAGGAGTTTTCCAATCGAATTCATCTTGAATGGATATCTATTTAAGATACTGCTCGATTTGGTCGAAATCCGGCAATTTACTGATGTGCCATTTTTTCAAAATGACGCCATCTTTCCAAATGATAACTCCCGGATTGGAACGTACCATTGTTTTAAGGAGGATGTCGTCCGCAGTAAACAATGGATAAGGCGTTTGAGCTTCGTGTCGGAACTCTTCTATCATGTTCGGGTCATATGGCTTAGTGATACCGTATGTCAATGCTCCGGCTGCTTCCGCTTTTTTAGCCACCTCATTTAGTTTGGCCGTATATTTTTCGATATAATCCGGATTCCAATCATATTTGGTAATGACGACTTCCTTGTCATTAACGGATTCTACTACACGTTCCAATCGCATAGAGTCATCGCTGACTTGGATGGTATCCATTGCCCAGATAGTGTCCTTGACCATTACTCGTTGGTCTTGGGATTCATATTTCAATTTATGAGCGACAATCATAAATTGAACGCCTTCATAATTGATGATGTCCATAGATACATCATTACCATTATTGTCAGAAACACTGAAGTCGGTGATTTTCGAAGTTTCCACTTCCTCGACGATTTGATCGACGAACTCATACCTTGTTTTTAATACCGGATCTTTCAATGCGGCTAGATAGTCGTTCATTGGCATGGTGACTTCCTTGTTGTCGTTTTCTTTGTCTTTTAAAACGTAGAAGACCGCCGCTTCACCTTGGCGTTTTTCTTCATCTGCACGTACTTGTCTGACATTGGTATTTTCCTTGAAAGGACGGAAATCCTTGATGGGCAAATCCCAGACATAATTACTCAAACAAAATACCAGGATTCCTACAGTGGTTAATGCCGTTGTTCCAAAACGAATAGGTCCATTGAATAAAACATGTTTCTTTTTTGAAAACAAAAGGAACAAAATGGCAGGTGCCATTAAGAATACATCTTTTAGGAAGGAAACTTTAGGTTCAAGCTTTAGGAAATCACCGAAGCAACCACAATCCGTCACCTTCATATTGGTCTTTAAATATCCACCCCACTCTCCAAAACTGAAGAAGTTGACGCCTTCCGGAACATAACCGGTCAAATAAGTAAATCCGGTCAGGAAAGTGAAAAATAAAATGATGATGAAAAATAAAGAGGCAGTTAAGAATCTCTTGAATCCGATAATGAGCATGACACCCAAGACGATTTCCAGTACAATCATAAATACCGAGAATCCAACGGAGTATGATGATAGGAATGGAAACATCGGTGCGATAAACGAAAGTGCCGTTTCTGCAAAAGTGGCTTCGAATTCAGCGAAGTATTGTTCCATTTTGTAGGCGGTCCCAAGTGGGTCGATGGCTTTCACATAACCTGAAAATACGAATAAGGCACCACAGAAGTGCTGGATGTAAGTCATCCACCATTGTTTGACATCCGCCCATTCCGGCTTTCTTTTGTTTAAGAAAAAAGTCAATGCCGTCAATACGATAGCAGCGATAGCGATTCTGAGAATTAATCCCGATAAAGTCATTTTATTTACTGTTTCTGTTCAGAAATAAGAATATTTATTAATCAGTTTTTAATACACTATAAACAAAGTAAGTTAAAGAATTGGGAACAAGATTTTGTCATGAATCAATGAGCACCCGGAGTCTGATAGCCATAGCTATCATGGCGAGGATGCGAAGCGGAGTCAGGGCAAAAGATGTTTTCAAAATTTAATATTATTTAGTTTACAGTGTATTTACCCTGTTCTCCTCCAGTTTTATCAGAGCGAATAAGGCATAGTTGATAATGTCGTGATAGTTCGCATCCGGACCTTCAGATACTTCGGTTTTACCCGCATTGTCTTCGATTTGCTTGATACGAAGTAATTTCATCAGTATCAAATCGGTCAAAGAGGATGTTCGCATATTTCTCCAAGCTTCTCCGTAGTCATGATTTTTTTTAATCATCAACTCACGGGTGAATGAAGCATGTTTGTCATATTCTGCGACGACTTCTTCCAAGGGTAATTCCAAGGGGATATCCGGGTTTCCGTACATCACCAATTGGATAAGGGCCATGATACTGTAATTTACCAAGGCGATGTATTCGCCTTCCACCCCATCACCGACTTTGGTTACTCCTTTTTCTTCAATGCTCCGGATTCGTTCGGCTTTGATGTAGAGTTGGTCGGTTAAACTGGTGGGTCTTAAAATCCTCCAAGCCGTACCATAATCTTTGGTTTTGTCCAAAAACAATCGCCTGCAAATTTCGGCGGCTTGGTCATATTGTGATAAGGTTTTCTGCACTGGCTTTAAATTGTCCGGCAAAGATAACGACTTGGCGATAACAAATGAAGTGATAGAATGTCGGTAATATGGATAAATGACACAAATTTGCATCTGCAACATCTGTTTAGAATCATCCGAAGACAATACAAATGTATGATGGGGAGGGGGCGTATGTCGTTAACAGAATGGCAACTTTTGTTAATGGGTTTACAAAGGTAGCCGAATGCGGGTTATCCTTTTGGGACTGAAAATGTAAAAGTCGCTCCGCCTTCCGGAGATGCAAGCACCCTTATTTCCCCATCATAAAAGGACAATAATTTTTTGACGATGGGCAATCCCAATCCGGCTCCTTTCATCCGGGTTTGTGCATTGAGTTGAACGAAAATGTCGAATATGGATTCGCGATATTCTTCCGGAATTCCTTCGCCATCATCAGAAACCGAATAATGAATGTGGCTAGGTTCCTCTTTCGAGGAAATGATGATGTTCAAATGCTCGGTTTTTCCGGAATGGAGAAGAGCATTACTAATAAGGTGGGTGAAAATTCGGGACAATGTTCCCGAAGGAATGTCAGATGGAGGAAGCTTCCCAATAGTGATTTGGGCATCGTTCCTTTTGATTTCAAGTTCGAGTTCCTTGCATACGTTTTCAACTACGATCCTAGGAGAAACCAAGGAGGCCTTGCTGCTTTCTTCTTTACGTAAGGAAGTGAAATCCGCTAAGTGAGACGTCAAATATTCTAATCGCTTGGCGTTCTCTATAATCAAAGAACAATAATCCTTTAAGTCATCTCCTGTTTCGTTCTGGTATTTTTTATGAATAATCTGAGTTAGACCGACAATAGACCGTATGGGTTCCCGGAGTTCATGATAGGTTGTCCGAGCGACCTTTTTGAGATTTTCATTGGCGACTTCCAGTTGATAGGCGATTTGTTTGAGTTCCTGCTCATACTTTTTTTCGTTGGTGATTTCTCTGACGACTCCGATGACCGTTCCATTTCCTTGAGGAAAAAACCACTCTCGATAAAATATGGACTCTTTGTCTTTTTGAACCTCGAATTGAATTTCCAGTTCCTTATTCGATAGCAAACAGGTTTGGATAGAGCTGGTGATGAGTAAACTGAGGTGCGGGGGCATGATTTCATCCACTGTTTTTCCAATGATACTGTGTACTGGTACTAATGGGTTGAAATGGGTTCCGGACTGAGCGTCTATAATGCTTCCGTCACTACTATAAGTGATGAACAAGTCCGAAGAAAAAGATAGGTATTTTTTTTCGTTATCATCAACCATTTTGTACGTGTTCTGTCCCATGTATTGGCTAGTTTTGATTATGAATGTTCCAGTAACCACATTGAACTTGATGGATTCATAATCATATTTTTATCATGTGTTATTTCTTAAATTACATAATTAATTCTCAAAATGCTGTTTTTTTGTGTCTTGGTAATTGATTTCTTTTTTGAAAGGGGGGTCACATATTTTGTATTATACTTGGTTGAAGTCGGCGATGGTTTATTGTACGAGAAATTATCGACAAAGTTGGAGCTTGGCGAAGCATAGTACAGGTTGTCAAGTTGGAATTTGGAACGAAAGGGCCTGTTGTTTTGGATTGTTGAAATATAAATGGGGTAGAAAATGTTAGATAAGGATTTTATAATTGGTAGGGATAAACCTCTCCACTTGGGAAAGGCAGCCATCGTAATGGGAATATTGAATGTGACACCCGATTCTTTTTATGATGGTGGGAGGTATGCCGGAGTTGCCCAAGCTTTGACGCAAGTCGAACAAATGTTGTCCGACGGAACTCAAATAATAGACGTGGGTGGGATGTCTTCCAGACCCGGGGCAAAGGTGATTGGAGTGGAGGAAGAAAAGAGAAGGGTCTTGGAAATCATACGGGGAATTTCAAAGGAATTCCCGAAGGCGTTGATATCCATAGATACAGTGCGTTCGGAAGTGGCAAGAGCTGCCATAGGGGAGGGGGCTTCTTGGGTTAATGATATATCCGCTGGGAGCCTGGATGACCGGATGTACGAAACTGTAGCTGAACTCGATGTGCCATATGTGCTGATGCATATGCAAGGCCGCCCTGAGACCATGCAGGATAATCCGCTTTACACTGATGTCGGATTAGATGTTCTTGATTTTTTTATCAAAGAAGTTTCCGCCTTACGGCGAATGGGGGTGAAAGACATCATTGTTGATCCGGGATTCGGTTTCGGCAAATCCTTAGAAGACAATTATCGTTTGCTCTCGAAGCTGCCTAATATTGAAATATTGGAGTGTCCTGTGCTAGTAGGCGTTTCTAGGAAATCGATGATTTATAAACCATTGGGCGTAACGCCTGCAGAAGCACTGGACGGGACGAATGCCATTCATTTTGAGGCGCTTAGGCAAGGAGCACGTATATTGAGAGTGCATGATGTGCTGCCTGCTATCCAAGCGATTGAGTTGTTTGCTCACTATCGTGCTACTTGCTGATAATTCTCCTGAGCAATGTACCTGTCAAGCACCCCATACCTCCTAGGAGGCCACCTATTAATGCGGTGATGGCAATGAGTGCCCAACCCTCTAGTCCACCGAATAATTCTCCCATTTTTCCGGAAAGGATACCTTGATTTTGCACGTCAATTAAAGTGGCCGATAACCCCCATAATATCATTCCGCCCAGTAATCCGGCGAAAAATCCACTTGCCGGCTTTAGGTCAAGCGCAATTCCGATAAGGAATGCGAATAAACAAATCCCCCACCAAGGAAGGAAAAGGGATGACAGCCAGCCTCCTAGGGCGACCAAAATGATGCCGATGAAGAATTTCATAATTTAAAGTTAGCTGCCCTCAAGATAGCAGACTTTATTCAAAAAGAAGATATGGATGAAAAATCATTTTCAGATCCTGTTTTAAAACAATGAAGTCCTTGGTAGAAACCCCCGGATAAAGGGCAAGGTTGTTACATTGGACTCCTTGTGTTTAGGTTGTGGTATCTGAAGGTGCTATTGGTCAGGGAAATCAAACCCATATCTTTCTATGAAAGTGCTATATACATCATTGTTTGACAACACTTGACTATTGCCTACCAAGTACAAATGCTGTTTGGCCCGAGTAAGCGCCACGTTCAACTTTCGGTCGATGCCTTCCTCTCCCGAGTCGCTGATGAGCGATTCCAAACGTCCGATTGTATTTGTGCAAACCGAAATAATGATGACGTCTCTAGCTCCCCCTTGGAATCGTTCAACGGTGTCGATTGTAAATTGGTCGGGGTTGATATTCGCAGCTCTTAAAGCTTCTTTGATGCAAGCGATTTGAGCCCTGTAGGGAGTTATGATTCCCAAAGATTTTGCTGTGATTGTAATGTCACATTTTTTCCATGTTGCCATGAAGGCATTGACGATAGTCGCCACCATTTTCGCTTCTTTTTCATTGGTCTTCTTTTGATAAGTGACCCGCATTCCTTCCTGATTGTCAAAAAAGGCGACTCGATGGTTCATAAGAAATGAAGTCAACGAATCCGAATGGGGTTCAGGTTCAAGGGTTTTCGTTTGAACTTGGTGATGGGGGATGTTTTCCGGAAGGATAGAAAGGAAACCTTGGTAAAACATCTCATTGGGAAAAGCCATGATGTCCTTATGCATTCGCCCTTGATGGGAAAGCCTCGCTAGAGCATGATCCCATCCTTGGCTTGAGTACCGATGGTACAATCGCTCGAACAATGACGATCTCAAATCTTTAATGCCTATTGCTAGGAGCTGCTCATCTGTGATTTTACACATCTCACTCGGCTGAGTAGTCACCGAGGGCAATTGTTTGTGGTCGCCGATTAATACGGT
>JAHDCE010000653.1 GCA_020630045.1 Saprospiraceae bacterium
TGGGTATCGGAGAGGCTTTGGTCACGGCATTGAATGAGAAAGGTATCCCTACCCCACTCGTCCATTGTTTGCTACGTGCGCCACAGTCACGTATGGATGTATTGACACAAGGAGAAATCGACAATATCATCGCTTCATCCAAGTTGATTCAAAAGTACAACCAGGAAGTAGACCGGGAAAGTGCTTATGAAATGTTGGGCAAAAAAATAGAAGTCGCCAAGAAAGAAGAACATCAAGCGGCCATTAAAAAGCAGAAAGAAAAAGCACGCTCTTCTTCTAATAGAAGACGAAAAGCTGATAAAAGTGGCTTGGAAAAAATGATGGATCATACCATCACCAAACAAATCGGCCGTACCGTTTCCAGAGAAATCACACGAGGTATTTTGGGTGTATTGGGAATCGGTGGTTCTAGACGAAAGAAAAAGAGCGGTTGGTTTTAATGTTGAAATAGCAATTTCATTAAAACGGGTAAAAGCAATGCTTTTACCCGTTTTTTTTTTACAAAACAACAGTTTGCCGTAGCAAACTATTAACATCTTATACACAAGAAACAATATTTAAAGTATCGTCTCGTACTAATACATATTTTTCATCATCAGCAAAACAAACAAATATGAAGCGATTACTTTTTTGTTTATTCGTAGTTACTGCATTCGTCGCTTGTAAGGACGACGACACCCTAGAAAACGAAGATTGCACCATGGTCGGCAGATGGATTATCGACGGTCTCGACGAATCCACACTTTATGAATTTACGGATGATTTGGTATATACGATATACAGTACCACGCCGGGTGAGTTCGGTACTATAGCGGATGCCATCCCTAATCCCCACGATTATTATTATGAAGGCGACACCTTGGTCGTTGATTTGAATTTCGGCAACTTTTCTAGAACTGTTCCCGAGTTCAAATGTGATTGTAATGTCGTCATCGGTCATGGTGGCACGTTATATAAAGAAGGCTATAATCTTGCCGATTGTGATGAGTAATAGTATTAAAAAACCTCCGACGATTAAGAATCGTCGGAGGTTTTTCTTTCTTTTTATTTCAATTCTATTATGGATTAAATGGCTCTTTAGAAATCGGATAAATCTTCCTCATTGCAGTTTTCTAAGTTACCAGAAGTACTGAACAACATTACCAATATAAAACCCATACATTCATCATATCATTGCATATTTTTCATTCATAAAATATTGGATGGTTTCCATCCATTCTTCCTTTTGATGGATATTAATTATGACAATTTTTTCCGAAGGCTGCAAACCACTAGCAGGAGTCGTAACAATAGGAATTCCCATTGCTTTCGCACGTAATAGTAAACGAGGCTGATGTTCGACGTAAGTCGGAAAAACGATGCATTTAATTTGATTAAAATCGCCGTTGAATTTTTGAATGCTTACATCCTCCCAAAAATTATCTCCTTCTAAATTCCTACCGCTTATTACAATATCAAGATTTAGTGCTTCGGCGATTTCCTTCATTTCATAGGCTCCTTTTCGCCCTACCGCTGAAGCGGGAAATAATATTTTATTACCGGGAATCCAATGCGCATTTTTCAATTTTGGCAAACACCAATTCAGTAATTCGGATTTATTTACGAATCGTTTTGCTATTTCAATATGAGGGGTAATAATTTTTCGGGCATGGGCCAGTGCTTTTCGCTCTAATTCCAAATATTCCCGAGGTGCCCGGAAGTCCGATAACGTCGGACTTTGTGGATATTTCGCGAAAGCGGAATCGAGTGTTTCATGTAAATCCTTTAGTGGTGTCCGGGTCATCAATACATCAAAAGTACGACCACCTAAAGCGCCACATTCCCATAGATGGGGCAGAAGGTTTTGGGACACAACCAAGTGAGTGGCAGTCAATGGAATCTTCTTGGCCATCGCTAAGGCCACCTCTCTATCCAAGGCCAATTGCATTTCGAATATATTGTGTTTTCCCTTGGCGGCATATCTCAGTTTCAATGCCCTTTTGAACGTCTTCATAAAAACGGAATCCACTTTTCTGCCTTGTATTCCTTTCCAGGAATATCGATTCGTTTTTATCCAACGCGATTTTTGTATTGGAATAAGGAAGGTATCATTTTCACCAACTGTTTGATGAATATAGTTGTCAAATTCCGGCCATTTTTCATCCAATACAAAAGTGGTCATTGAAGTAAGGGGAAGTGTTGACTTTTTATTCGGATGCTTATAACATGAAGTATTTCCACAAGAAAAACAATCGTTCAATTCATGGGTGTTCCTAAGGGGAATCCGATCGGAATCATTAGCGGCCGTCCCTCGATTTCCTTTGAACCTGACCTCCAATTCATCAGTTGTCAATTCGACCTCCATACGGAATTCATAAGGAGAGCTAAAACGCAAATCAATGTGGTTCCATTTTACGGTAG
>JAHDCE010000025.1 GCA_020630045.1 Saprospiraceae bacterium
TGGAACAATTCGTTCAACAAGTCCCTGGAAACGCCGTTTTGTACCATTTGTAAAAACAACCGCTCGATGTTTCCCTGGGACTGTGCCAAGGAGATAAAGCCGGTCATTTTAACGACCATCATGCTATCTTCCGGCTTCCAATTGAAGTCCTTGTACCCTAGTAAACGCGACAATTCCCCAGGACGTTTTTTGGCGAATCCCGCATTGGCTCCATCCGCATATGCGTCGAGCATTTTCCGTTCTTCCGGTTCAAGGGCAGCCAGTTCTTTTTTCGTGTTTTTTCCTAGGCCGATTCGCCGAAAGAACTTGTCGATTTCTAGCATCTCATCACTACCGTCCAAGTGTTTCGATCCGGTTCCTTCTCCTAGTATTCGCATGAAGAGCATTTGCATACCTCTGTCGATGGCGTGTGCATATCCGAGTCCGTACCAAAGTCCTTCATCATTCTTGGCTTCGATTCGGATAACTCCGCCTTCTGTTCTTTTGATATTACAATTCGGTGTTCTATGCATATTAGTGAAGAGTTAGGTGATGGTTAGGTTTTGTTGGATGAAGGTTTGGAGGTTGTTGATTACCATTTGGGAAGGGTGTTTGTCTTCTATCCAAGTGTGGAGGTCTCCTTGGTAGTTCATTCCTAAGTAGCCAGCGCTTTCGCGAAATGGAATGAAAAACCCTTCTACCTGCGATGATTCTGAGCCGCATGATATGGCAGCCATATTTTTGCCCCTGAGTTTGCGGCCGATGTCCTTTTCTATTTGTAAGCAATCGGTGATGCGATCGAAAAAGTTTTTCATTATTCCACTCATGGAATACCAATATACCGGCGTGACAAAAACCATCAGGTCATAATTCAATAACAGATTCATGGTGGGCAGGAAATCATCGTCCATATGAGCATGGTCGTAGGTGAAGGGATGGATTGTTTTTGTTTTTAAATCCAATACATCCGCTTGGATTCCTTTTTTTATTAGCTCGACGATTTTCGAGGAGTTACCCTTGCTTCTCGAACTTCCTTGGATGATGATGGTTTTCATGTGTTCCTTAATTAAATTTTAGCGCCGAATCCGCCGCCTTCCATTCGATTGGACAAGGATTGGAAATAATCTTTCAACTCAAGTCTTTCATCGGAATAAAGCCCTAGGGAAATCCGATAAACTCCGCCTGAATATCGAACATAAACTTTTCCCTTCAATTCGGGATAAACCACATTGAACGCGGAAACATCCAATTTTTTAAACGCGCCCACCTGATAGGTATGGGTATAGAATTTACCCGGTTCATATTCTACTGCGAAAGTATCGGATACAATGTAAGCATCTTTGAAACCTTTCTTTTTTACCTTTGACAACACGATATCAGCAGTACGCTTATCCAAATAATTGCCTAGATAAATGCGATTTCCATTGTCGGACGGTTCGATGTCCACCATGCCCAATTGGTAAAGGAAATTTAATCGTTCCATATCCGGAGCTTTCTTCAAGGAGGCGACACGGATGCGGTAAGCGGTGGTGCCGGCGTCCATTTCCGGAAGGATAAATAAGGATAGGAATAAAAAAGAAAGGAGAAGGTAATTCAATTTCATCTGTTTATTTTTTTGTCAAAATAAACGTTTCTTTCTCTCCGTCCAAATTTCCTTATCTTTCTCGCAAAATTCAGGCATTGGAACATTTAGGAGCGACATCATTTATCCATTATGATGGAAAAAAATTAGAAGTAAAGGTCGGTGGATTGACTTCTACCGACGAATTGTATATTGACTTTACCAAAGGCGAATCTCCCCTTGGATATTCGTACAAAATGTTCGTACATCCCAAACAAACCATTTTAGTGGATGAGGTGGTCATCGAACTAGATGTCAGTTCTTTTCCCATTTCCAAAATATTCGGCAACGGTTTCCAGTCCTGGTCGGAAAGTCGGGAGTTCACACCCGATGAATCCATCCCCAGCATCAAGGGATTCGCAACGGCTTTTATGGGTAATTATGGGGATTATCACATCAAGGAAGTGAGAAGAGGGACGGGACTTATCCATTCTTGGAGTTACACTTATCTCAGGTCGCCTTCCGGCGAAATGTTGTTTGTCGGATCAATGGATGAAAAAACGGGCTTCACTTTAATGACTTACAACCATTCCGCCAAGAAAATTCGAATAGAAAAGGAATGCAAGGGCTTGGAATTGACACACTCTTTCCCCGCCCTAGAAATTTGTATTCTTCAAGGAGAAGACAACCTGGTTTTCGACGAGTGGTTTAAGTTAGCCGGAATCGCCCCGCCTAAGGTCGAACCGGCATTCGGATGGACGAGTTGGTATCATTATTACACGAAAATAAACGAGGAGGTCATCTCAAAAAACCTAGCGGCATTCAAGGAAAACGAAGTCCCGATTGACATCTTTCAAATTGATGACGGTTATCAGACCGGCGTAGGAGATTGGCTCAGTATCGATACTCAAAAATTCCCGAAAGGGATGGATAGTTTGGCGTCGGGAATACACGAAGGAGGATATAAGGCGGGCCTTTGGTTAGCGCCATTTGTTTGCGAGGCCAAATCCAAATTATTCAAGGAGCATCCGGAATGGATACTCAAGGATGAGAAGGGCAAACCGGTGAAAGCCGGATACAATCCGATGTGGAGCGGTTGGTTTTATGCCTTGGATATTTACCACATCGAATTGCGTTATTATTTAAGTAATGTATTCAATACCATTTTGAATCAATGGGGATACGATATGGTGAAGTTGGATTTCCTGTATGCCGCTTGCATCTTACCCCGAAACAATAAAACGCGGGGACAAGTCATGGCGGATGGTATGGCATTTCTTCGAGAAGCTTGTGGAGATAAAATCATATTGGGCTGTGGTGTTCCCCTAGGACAGTCTTTCGGTTTAGTGGATTATTGTCGAATAGGTGCGGACATCCATCTTTCGTGGGAACACAAGCCACTCAAATTCCTGAGGAACCGGGAGCGGGTTTCCACTATCGTCGCCTTGCGTTCTGTCCTAGGAAGATGGCAGTTGGACAGAAGGGCCTTCGTCAATGATCCGGATGTGTTTCTCCTACGGGATGCCAAAAACAAACTGACTCCGGTTCAACAAAATACCATTTTGACATTGAACTCCATCCTAGGGAATTTGATATTCACTTCGGATTATATCGGAGACTATTCACCCGAGCAATTGAGTGAATTCCGTTCGGCTATGCAGTGGAAAAACGCACGTGTAGAAAAGGTGATTCAAGAGGGAGATTTATATGCCGTTTCCTTTACTTGTGAAGGTTCGAATTTCCTAGCATTCGCCAACCTTTCCGGAAAGGAAATGACATTGGACAAGTTCAATAAAACAACCCTAAAATTCCCGAAAGGATTCCGATTGGAAGCCTACGAAACCATCGTTTTTTCAGGAGAACGGACGATTTGATAAAACTTAGTACTTTATACGTTTCCGACCAATTTAATCAAGATTACAAGCGCGACACTGACAACGAGTCCGAACAAGACTTTGAGTAAATCGCCACCGATATCTTTCATGGTTTTGGCGGATAGTTTTTTCTCCAGATGAATCCGCACGGCAATTTCACGACCGGCCAGTAATCCGATGAAAATCCAAGTGGTACTCATTGGTAATTTTTCATCAAAAAGTCCTAGGGCGTTTTTTTTGAATACGAATAAGATGATACCGTAAATAAAGTCGATAATCGTAGCGGATCTGATATCGGTAGTATTGGTTTTAGCCAAAACCACTTTTTGCACAGCTCCACCTTTGGAGTAAAAAATATAAGCCAACAATCCGACAATTATCGCCAATGAAATGGCGAATTCGGTAGCATTACCGGTCATCATTCCTTCTCCTTTGGCTTTGCCCGGGCCGAGATAAACATAAATATTAGCCAAGTCTTGTGTCAACCATTGCGTCCAAAGGAAACCGGTGGTAAACCATTGCAACACCACCCAAATCTTTTTTTCCTTTTCCTTGATGGGATTATTAATGAATCGCTTTTCCAAAATACTAGCGACAATCAAATAAATGACGATCGCTACCGTAAAGGAAATCACATACCCCATAAAAGATTTGTGGATCATTCCACCCAACTTGGATTCGAAGTCAATGACATTGGCCAGCATTTCGCCGACGTTGTTCCCCTCGATTGCGCTTAGTGAAAATAGCGTCAGAATCATAAAGGTAGTACTCACGGGAACTCCTAGTCGAGTGATGGACAGGAGTACCAAAGGAGGAAGTATGTACCAAAAAGACAGCTCCGAAGGAATATCGAATTTGTCCAATCGACCATAAGCAATATCGTCACAAAGGTACCCATACACCAAAGTACCAATCAACAATACGGCTGCGAATCCGAACAATACATACCAGGGTCTTTGGGAGTTGGAACTAATGAAGGTTCCTAGAGTTTGAATCACGTCATTTCCCACTACCGAATAGCAAGCGAGGAAAAAGCCGAGCCACATAAAAATCATGGTAGGATCCATAGCAATTATCTTATTCTGTTTTCTTTTTTATTCCTAGTTCGGGTAAAACCCGACTTCCACAAAAATCCTGAATCATATCTCTTACCCACCTAAATTCTTCTAGGGTTTCTTCTTCGTTTCCTTTAAAATGTGCGGGATCGGGAAAATCGAAGTGAATTCGTTTTCCGAGCCCCGGAAAAACGGGACAATTACCGGCTGCCCTGTCGCAGACGGTGAAAATCAAATCCATTTCTAAGGAAATATATTCTTCAAGATGATTGGAGGTGTTGCCGCTGATGTCGATTCCGATTTCCGACATGACTTTGGCGGCATTGGAATTGACTCCTTGGGGGTCTGTCCCGGCACTATAAACAAGGTATTGTTCAATAGGCAATGATTGTCGGAGAAAACCCTCCGCCATCTGACTCCTACAGGAATTTCCGGTACATAGTACTAGGATGTTTTTCATCCCCGCAAAATTGGTAAATAAATCAATGGAGTGCGCACCTCCAATATTAAGTTTGTGTTAACTCGACAAGTTTGATTTCTGGTTCATTTTGTTTTTCGGAGTTTAAAACTTAGCGTGAATCTTTGATAGGAGTAAGGATGTTTTTTCTAGCATGCCGACATCAATCGGAAAAAACTGTTCATTCATCTAATTTAATCACTTTTCGGGTATCTAATTCCAACATTGTGTACGTCTTAACGGTAGAAACAAATAAGAACTTGTCAATCCAAATCAAATGACTTATTTCGTAGGTTTCATATCCGGCGTATTTATCTGGCGCCATTGGGGGTTTTGGCTGTTTGTAGGCGTCATGTTTTATTTGGCTACCCGAAAATCCAAACCCAATAAAAACAAAATGTCTACCGACTTACTGAAGTTGAAAGCGGACTTGTCCCGTTTTTCCGGTAAAATGGTCAAGCTTGCTCAGGAAGACATTGAATTGCTTTCATTGAACATTGAAGAAAAGGACGGAAGATTGTCCCGTGGCCAATCCGGTTCATTCGTTTCCATCTATCATGAACCTGTTCTGGGTTATTCCTATAAGGTATATCCTGCCAACAATCAATTCGCGGCACTTTGGGTCACCACGGCGGAGGATGAATTCGTGTATCGAATTACTCCCGACCAGACCCATATACAGGTCAACGGATCGGACTGGGGTGAAATCAAAGACGATGGTGTCTTTTATCGAAAGGACAAAGGCACGAAAACACAATTAATTGAAAAAATCGGAGGAGGATATACCATCGTTAAAATCGGAGATAAAGTAGCGGGCCATGTGCTTTCTATCAGTTCCAACAACAATGATGTGAATCCAAGGGCTTTTGATTTGGTGGACGGTCATCTGTCAAATGAAGAACGTCAAACCTTTTTGGCATTGGCATTTCTTCTTATGGTTCGCCAAAATGTAAAATAATGTGCAACTTTTGTATTGATATAAAGTCTAATAGTATATTAGACATTATTACGAATTAGATTGTATGGCTATAATTGATCTTTCATCCTCACTCTTCTTCATGTACTCATCATGGTAGCTACGGCTACCAGATTCCGTGCATTCATCAATTGAGAATAAAATCTCTAATTCTAGCTCTCATAAAAACAATTCGTAATAATGTCTATTAGAAGGGAATATTATTTTCACCAAGGATCTATGATATGAAATATTTAGCGTTTACCATCATCTTTTGTCTTTCCATATTTCAAGCTCAAGCCCAAACCGAAATGGAAAAGGGTATGGAGGATATGAAGGAACAAATGGAGGAGTTCCGTCATCAAATGGAATACGCCCTCAAGGAAATGCAAAGCCAGATGGACGGGTTGATGGAAGGTGCTGAGAGTGGAACAATTATCATTGAAGGGGACACCATAATCATTGGAGATTTAGGTGAAAATCTAGAAAAACTCAAGTTTTTTGGTGATGTTTTCCAAATGTCACCTGAGGATTTGGAAGGAAGTATGCTACAAGAAGGTTCTCCTTTCGGTCAACTCTTTGATTTATTAGGAGGCATGCAACGGAAATTGGAAGGTTCCGGTGAGTTGGAAGAAGGCAGGAATAGAGAAAAGGATTCTTCAGATGATTCTGATGAAGAAAAACCGACTCGGAAAAAGAAAAGAAAAACATATTCGCTATAATTTCAAATAGCAAATAAGGGCTTGGGCTGACCAAGCCCTTATTTTTTTGGCACCCAAGGAAAAAATGTAGATGTCTTTTGAATGTAATCCTGATATTTCGGCTCTTTCGCCTTTTTCCTTTCCAACATAGGAACTCCCGAAACTTTCATCAGCAACCACGTAATCGTAATCGGCCCAATAACGATCCACCATCCGGAAGATGACGGAAGGACAATTAGGAATATACCCCACCACAATACCGTTTCACCAAAGTAGTTTGGGTGCCTGGAATACCTCCAAAGTCCCTTGTCCAGCACCTTGCCTTTATTACTTTCATCCGATTTGAATCTCATTAATTGATGATCTGCGAGGGTTTCGAAAAAAAATCCGAAAAAAAATAAAAATATTCCCACTAGGGAAAAAATAGAAAATTCAAAGGCGAATCCCGACCCATAAACAACCGGAACGGACACGATAAACAAGAAGAATCCTTGTAGAATATATACTTGTAAGTATGAACGCCACAAGTAATGCCTCCCCCACTCTTTTTTCCACTTTTCATATCTCCAATCAGGTCCTTTTTTAAAATATCTGAGTAACAAATAAAGGCTCAATCTAAGTCCCCAAATTGTCACCACAACAAGCAAAACCGGATTGAGAAAGCCATTGGTAATGGCAAAATAATTGGCCAAGATGACAAACCCCATCCCCCAACAAATATCGACTATACTATTATCCCTCAGATACATAGCGAATATATAGCATATGTTCAGGTAGATAAATATGAGAATAGCGGCCTGTGAATAGATATTTAACGCATCCATTCAAGCCTAACCGCCTAGGGGATTTTTTGTTGACAAAAGAATAAAAAACGTCTATCTGAAATTTAAGAAAACCAAAATATTGGATGTCACAATTTTCGACTTTCATGCATCACATTTTTTTCGTCCAAGGAGCACATTTGAAACATCGATTCACATTATCAGACACTAACAAATTAAATTAAAGAATATGAAACGATTCGCATTACTACTATTCATTGTTTTGACCTCAACAGCATTGACATTCGCCCAAACCAAGAAAGGTGATAAGGTAAAAGGTTATATCATCAACAAGTCCGGCAAGAAAATTGAAGGTCTTGTAGTTGTTGGAGATTGGGCGTCCAACCAGCTCCAAGTAAAGTTCATTAAAAAAGGGACAAGCAAAAAAGTTTCCTACAAACCCAACCAATTGAAAGGGTTTGCATATGAAGAAACTTACGTGGATTGCGTAGGCAAAAAGGCCAAGGAATGGAAGTATTACTTCACACGCAAATCGGACAAGCCTTCTAGGATGTTCGGACCTACAACGGTTTTCATGCACCAAGAAGTAGCTGACGGACATTTCAAATTGTTCTGCTTCTATATCGAAGTACCGTCCAATCCTTCCAAGCCTTACAAGTATGTCTTCTATGTGGAAGATGACAAAGGGTCTTTTACAAAGGTCAATGAAGATAATTTCAAAAATTCTACGAAGAAAATCTTCAAAGATTATATGGCATTAAAAACTCGTATTGGAGACAAAGGTTTCCGATTGAAAGATATGGACCGAATGGTCGCCGATTACAACTACTGGAAAACAAATCGCCACGATCCCAACGAATACCGAGTGGCGATGAAGAATTAAGGGGGGTATAGCTCAAATTTTGAGCTTACATGCGGCAGCACGTCAAAGGACGATGTTGCCGTTTTTTTTTAGACATTATTTCCGTACTTATTGAAAATAAGAACGGCGTGCGGAATTCCGCACGCCGTTCGTTTTTACCGTTTATTTTCCTTCCGGAAAATTATTTCTCAGGTTTCAAGATGAAAGTTTTGTCATTGTTGAAATCAAAAACCTTCACTGCCATTTCACGAATACGCTCAGGCGTAATTTTAGCGATTCCTTCCTCCAGGTACTTCAACTGGATTTTATTCGGATCCAAATCATTCTTATACATCTGAGACAAGTAAGAACTCCAGAAACCGTTTTCTTTCAATTTCTTGATACGCTCTTGCTTCAACGTTTCGGTCACTTTGGTAATATCTTCCGCTTCTGGACCGTTTTGCTGGATTTTTTGAATTTCCTTTTTGGCATAATCAATCAAACCATCCACCTCTTCGGGCTTAGCATTGAAGATAATAGCCACTCCGAATTCTTCCTTGGGCCAACGAGACAATTGAGGCTGTACCTGAACACCATATACACCTCCTTGCTCTTCACGCAATTGTTCACGAAGCTTGATTTTCATTACCTCAGTCATTACTTTAAAGTCGAATCTTTCTTCGGCATTGTCCCAGTCAAATTCACCATCGAATGCGTAGAATGCGAAAGAAGCCGCCGTTTCACCTTTCTTGATCGTCTTTTCAATCTTACCTTTCGGTGTTTCAGCTCCGACATCTTTCCAAGTTTCTTTTCTTCCTGTTGTCGGTAGGTTACCCAAGTATTTAGCGACCATTCCCTTCATTTTGTCCACTTCAAAGTTGCCGGTAAATACAAATGTGAAATCACCCGCATCCGCGAAACGATCCTTGTAAAACGCCATGATTTTGTCCAGGTCGATTTTATCCAAATCCTCATTAGATGGAGCGATTTTTCTCCTAGGGTGATTGTTGCTCATTTCCTTTGTAATAATATCAAAGAAATAAAATTGAGGATTGGAAGTCATGAACTGCATCTGCGTTTTTGTCTTCACCATGAAACTAGACAATGCATCTTCGTCTTTTCTAGGATTGGTAAAATACATGTACGTCATTTGCATCATCGTTTCCAAATCCTTGGGAGAACAATTCCCTCTCATTCCTTCCTCTAATTCATTGATATATGGAGAGACGCTGACCGTTTTACCGGCCATCATTTTACCCAATTCGATAGAACTGAAATCACCGACACCCGATTCATTGACAATTGACGATGCATTCGACGCGCTCATAAAATCTTCATCACTAGCCAAGGAATGACCACCCGGTGAAAACGCACTCATCAATATTTGATCGTTCTGAAAATCGGTAGGCTTCAATACGACTTTGATTCCATTCTCAAGCGTCAACTCAGTAACTCCGATTTCATCAAATTTCTTCTCTGCCGAAATGGCTTTTGCAGTCAATTTTTTAGACATCAGAGGAGAAGTGGTCACTTGATCCACGTATGCATCCACATTCGTTTTTCCGACCTTATCCAACATGCTGCGAATTTCAGCTTCTGTAGGCAACTTGACATCCGGCTTGTCCGGCCCCGTGACAATAACTACTCGGTTTTCATCCGTAATCCATTGCGCAGCCATGCGGTTGATTTCCGGCAAAGTGATGGTCGGTACGTACTTGCTGTACATATCAAAAGTCTGCTTGGGAGAAGGATAAGGAGTTCCTTCCAAATAGTTGGATACATATCGCATCGCTAGTCTACGGGAGTCCGTTTTATCCGCTTCTTTGTATTGACGCTCGACACTGTTCAACATCGCTTTCTTGGCACGATCCAACTCAGTAGCTGTAAATCCGTGCTTCAATACACGTTGGTTTTCCAGCAACAAAGCTTCTAGTCCACTTAACACTCCGTCACCTTTCACACCAGCTGATGAGTAATAGAAATCAGATCCGCGAACAAAACCGCCATAAGAAGAAAATCCATATAAAAATGGAGGATTGGCTTCTTGGGTCAACTCGTTCAAACGAGCGTTTAACATACGGCTGTATAGGCTATTTACCATTTGCTGGCGATAGTCCTTCTGATTTTTCATTTCCATCGGATTGTGCTTCCACAATACCTGGACCTGAGTCTGTGCCGCTTCTTTATCAGAAGCGATCGCTACTAATGTTTCCTTGTGCTTAGGAACGGAATTCCCTTGCTTCTTTCGTGGATTATCAGGATTTTTCAATCCGGAAAATTGCTCCTTTACCTGCTTCTCTACTTGATCCACATCGATGTCCCCTACTACGACAACCGCCATCAAATCCGGACGGTACCAGTCCTTGTAAAATCGTGTGAACTTGTCATAAGACGCATTTCTTAGGATATCCACTTTACCGATTGGCAAACGATTCGCATACCTTGAATCCTTAAATATCAATGGGAAATAAGCGTCACGCATTCTTTCATTCGCCCCTAGTCCTGATCTCCACTCACCTTCCACTACTCCACGCTCCTTGTCGATTTCTTCCGGTTCGAAAGAAACGGCATGGGCCCAATCATTCAAAATCAACATCCCCTTGTCGAAAAGAGATTGGTCATCCGTACGTACCTGTAGCATATATACCGTTTCGTCAAAAGATGTATAAGCATTCAAGTCAGGGCCGAACTTCGTACCGATACTTTCCAAGAAATCGACCAATTCACTTTTCTTGAAATTTTCAGTACCGTTGAAACACATGTGCTCTACGAAGTGAGCCAATCCTTGTTGATCATCGTCTTCTTGCATGGCACCTGCATTAACCGCCAAACGCAATTCCGCACGATTTTCAGGCTTAATATTGCGTTGGATGTAATACTTCATACCATTGGCCAAAGTACCTGTACGGACACTTCCGTCTTTAGGAATATCCAATCCGCCCCAATCCGGTTTGCTACCGGTTGTGGAAACTACTACTTCCTCGGCTTTCTCCTTGGTTTCTTTCACAGCCTCTCCGGTCTTGGGCGTACAACCCCAAACCAAGGCCACGCATCCCGCAAGAACCACCGCCAATAAACGAATGAATGTAATTTTCATAATGATTTTGATTTAATAATGATATGTTCTGATATACTTTTTCCCCTTAGGGAATTCAATTAATTGTATTTTCGCCCCGAAAATAGGGAATCATTTCCGGTACAAATAACTTTCAATAGAAAGGATAACCTCATTTTCGATGATTGTGTTTGAAATTTCGATAAAGTGATATGACAGAGACAAAAAGATACATGGTAACTTCAGCCCTTCCTTATGCGAACGGGCCGCTTCACATCGGCCATTTGGCCGGTGCTTACCTCCCGGCGGATATTTTCGTCAGATACTTAAGATTGATGGGAGAAGACGTCGTTTTTATTTGTGGTTCGGATGAAAACGGAGCCGCTATTACCATCCGTGCAAAAATGGAAGGGACATCTCCGCAAGAAATCGTAGACAAATACGATAAACTGATTGGTGAGACTTTTAAAAAAATCGGAATCCACTTCGATAAATACCACAGGACTTCTTCTGAATTGCACCATCAAACTTCCCAAGACTTTTTCAGGGTTTTGAATAAGAATGGTGAATTCGTCAAAAAAACGTCCGAGCAATATTATGACGTCGAAGCACAACAATTCCTTGCTGACAGATATATCACCGGGACTTGTCCGAAGTGCAACCATGAAGAGGCATATGGTGACCAGTGTGAAAACTGTGGATCTACATTGAGTCCGACCGAACTCATCAATCCCAAATCCAAACTCAGTGGCGCCACTCCTGAACTTCGCTCCACGACACATTGGTATTTGCCGATGGACAAGTACGAAGAATGGCTTCGTCCTTGGATTGAAGATGGTACGCTAAACGGAGAAAAACACCATGAACCCAATACTTGGAAATCCCATGTACTGGGACAATGCAAATCTTGGTTAGATGGCGGCCTACAAGCTAGAGCCATGACTCGCGATCTTTCTTGGGGAGTTGATGTTCCTCAAGAATTGGAAGGTTCGGAAGGTAAAAAACTATACGTTTGGCTTGATGCTCCAATCGGTTACATCTCGGCTACGAAACAATGGGCCATCGAACAAGGAGAACCAGACGCTTGGAAAAAATATTGGCAAGATGAAAACTCCGAATTGGTGCATTTCATCGGCAAGGACAATATCGTTTTCCACTGTGTCATTTTTCCGATTATTCTAAAAGCGCATGGTGACTATATACTACCTAAGAATGTTCCGGCCAACCAATTCATGAACTTAGAGGGAAGAAAAATTTCCACTTCTAATAATTGGGCCATTTGGGTACATGAATTTGTGGAAGACCTTCCGGGAATGGAAGATGTCCTTCGGTATTATATGATTAAAAACATGCCGGAACAAAAGGACAGTGAATTCACCTGGAAAAGTTTCCAAGAAGCGAACGATTCCGAATTGGTCGGCAACATCGCCAATTTCATCAACCGTGTCATCACACTGACCAATAAATATTATGATGGCATTGTACCTGAAATCGACATTAATCTAGCCATCAATAATTCGATTGAAGAAAACAAACCCGGGAATTATTCCGAGGAAATCGAGTTGATGTTGAAACATTTGGATAAAATCGACCAATTCATCAAAGGATATGATTTCAGGAATGCCCTCAAGGAGGTGATGGCGATTTCAGACCTGGGAAATCGACTGCTTCAATTCAATGAGCCTTGGAAAAAAATAAAGACGGAACCTGAAACAGTGAAGACCGTGCTACATCTCGGACTTCAAATCGTAGGTTTGTTGTCAGGTGTTTCCAAGCCGTTCCTTCCATTTACTTCCGATAAAATCCAAGGGCTGCTCAATCTACCTTCCTTGGCGGAAAATGGTGGATTGGCATCTATCAAAAAGTCTTTGATGAATGGCGATTCGATCGTTCCATCCGGACACCGAATCAACAAGCAGCAGCACTTGTTTTCTAGGATTCCCGACAAGGTGATCGATGCCCAAATCGAAAAGCTCAATGCTACTCTGGTCAGTGAACCGACTTATGACCCGGTCAAGGAGACTGCGACATTTGACGACTTCACAAAAATGGATTTCCGAACGGGAACCATCATTGAAGCGGAAAAAATAAAAAAGGCAAAAAAGCTATTGAAACTGACGGTTGACTTAGGTTTCGAAACCAGAACTGTCGTCTCAGGAATCGCCGAATTTTATACACCGGAAGAAGTCCTAGGAAAGGAAGTGGTTTTATTGGCCAATCTCGCTCCTAGAAAACTAAGGGGCGTAGAATCGCAGGGTATGGTCTTGATGGCGGAAGACGCCCAAGGCAAACTCGGATTCGTTAGTCCCGAATCGGGTTTCGGAAACGGTTTTACCGTAAGGTAAGTACTCGGTCAAAAGTAATGTATTGATACAGGCGAGTGGATTATTGTGGTAGTCAAGGCGTGAAAACCGCGCATAGCCTAGCTACGCAAGGTTTTTCACAACGCAGCCTACTGCAAAAATCCGCCGCATGGACGATATGATTACTTTTGGACGGGTACTTAGTACTAGGATACTAGTAAATCATCTTTGGTATTATCATGAAATTGAACCATCTCTTGAATAAACGGCGATCGCTGCATAAAATAAATCAGGAGATGGTTCATCCATGATAATGGCGGAGGAAGTTCCCGCATCACATCAACGAATAGGATGACACGAACTTCATCCGAATCATTCCATGCTTCATGGTCGATGGTATCATCAAACAGGAGACTCTTACCGGTTTCCCAATAAGCCAACTCATCACCAATTCTAATTTTACATTTTTTTCCTTCCGGAATAATTAATCCGAGATGATATCTCAGCACGCCTTTGAACGGTCCACGATGGGGGGTGATATGAGCATGAGGTTCAAGAATGGAAAACATAGCCGTTTTCATCCTAGGGATGGTGGACAATAATCGAGAAGTCGTCGGACATCGGGAACAATTTTGTTCGAACTTGTGTCCGTAGGCGTGGAACATAAATGTTTTCCATTCCTTCCCTTTTGTAATGCGTGCTTGTGGGGATGATATTTCACTAAAGGCAGGAATTCCCTCACGACTTTCTAGTAATGCCTCTAATTCTAAAAGGATTGCCTGGGTATGTTGTTCGAGTTCTTGTACCCAAGCTGAGTTTTGAGTAGGAAAGAATGCCTTTTCTCCTTGGAATAAACGAATAAAAAACTCGAAGGGTCGGATGATGAGTCGCCCGACAAGCGACGCTACCTTGAACCTGAATGAAGTTTTCGGGTTCATTCGAATACTAGGATTTTACTTTTAAAATATCATGCCCCATTTTATCCCGTTTGGTCAACAAGTAAAATTCATTGTGCTCATTCGGATTGATTTCGATTTCGACGTTTTCTACGATTTCCAAACCATAACCGATCAAGCCGATTCGCTTCTTGGGATTATTGGTCATTAACCTCAATTTTGAAGCACCTAAATCCCTGAGGATTTGAGCGCCGATTCCATAGTCCCTCTGATCCATCTTAAAGCCTAACTTTTCATTGGCTTCTACGGTGTCGAAACCTTGTTCTTGCAACTTGTAGGCCTTCAGTTTATTGACCAATCCGATGCCTCGCCCTTCTTGTCTCATGTACAAAAGCAAACCCTTTCCTTCTTGTTCGATTCGCGACATGGCGGCATGCAATTGAGGGCCACAGTCACAGCGGAGCGATCCTAAAATATCTCCCGTATCACAAGAAGAATGGACACGTACCAAAATGGGTTCTCCGGGTTGCCAGTTGCCTTTTTTGAGGGCAAGATGGGTGTCACCAGTCGTTTTATCACCGTATGCGATTAACTCGAATGTGCCGTATTGGCATTTCAACTGAGCCACTTTCGGTATTCATTC
>JAHDCE010000654.1 GCA_020630045.1 Saprospiraceae bacterium
TGTCCCCCTTGTTTTTTCCTAGAATTCGAATTCAATACATTATGTATTCAATCTAGGCTTGAATTATATGATTCACATTTTTCACATCATTATGCCAAATTGCCCATATCACGAATCAGGATACTTCTTCTATTGAAATAAATCAAATTGGATTTTTTCAAATCATTCAGAACGGAAGTCACCGTTTGTCTTGAAGTCCCTGTGATATTGGCGATATCTTGTTGTGTCAAAGAGTGGCGGATCAACATTTCATATCCGATCCGTTGGCCGTATTGCCTGACGGATTCTTTCAAAAATTCGATGATGCGTGAACGAGCATCTTTTAAGACCATGGATTCTAAGCGTCTTTCCGCACTCATCAAGCGATCTCCGATCATGGAGAATAATTTCAAACTGAATTCATGGTGTTTGAGCATCAAATCAGCGAGCAATGAAGCATCCATTTCCAAATATCTTACTTCATTGTTCATTGCTTGGGCGAAGTCCAATCTCTTTTGTTCGCCGACCAGACAAAGTTCACCGAACATGGAATTGGGATACAAGACTGATTTTATCACCTCTTTTCCATCTTTGGAATGAGTGCCGATTTTGACATAGCCCTGTTTCATGAAATAAACCTTCTCTGCTTTTTCATCAGGCATGTAGACATAACTGTACCTTGAAATCTTTTTTTCTTGGCAAGCAGCCAATACTTGCGCAAAATCTTCGTCTCCCAAAACTTGGAACAATGGTATCTCTTTTAGAAATTCTGTTATGGACTTTTTAGATTTCATATGGCAAGTGTTTTGGTGATAAATCTCGTTCACGATATAAATATCAGGCACAGACCAGCAAGAAAAAAGAACATATTTTAGAAATAATACGAATAAAAAACACAAAAAACAAACACAATCAACTATTAACCAATCTTTTAAAATACAAAAAACACACAATTAAAACCTAAAACAACACCAAACACCCTTGCTTATCCAGCAATATTTCAGGAATTATTTCGATTCGTTCCTAAATTTTTCTTTTTTGACCAATCCGAAGTGCCTCCTTAAACGATTTTATTATTTTTGCGGCGATTTATACATTCTAATTAAAAAATCATGACAATGAGTAATGTAACCGTCATCGGAGCCGGAACAATGGGAAATGGAATCGCACACGTATTCGCCATGAAAGGCAACAAGGTCTCCTTGGTTGACATTTCTCAAACAGCGCTTGACAAAGCCTTGGCAACCATTGGTAAGAATCTGGACAGAATGGTGAAAAAGGAAAGGATTTCCGAGGCGGACAAACAAGCGACACTCGACAATATTACTACATTCACAGATCTTAAAGAAGGTGTCGGAAGCGCTGACCTAGTTGTCGAAGCCGCTACCGAAAACATTGATTTAAAATTGAAAATATTCAAGTCAATGGACGAATGCGCTCCTGAAGGAGCGATACTCGCCACCAATACTTCTTCTATCTCTATAACGCGAATTGCAGCAGTAACCGACCGGCCGGAAAAAGTCATCGGGATGCATTTCATGAATCCGGTACCGGTCATGAAACTCGTCGAAGTCATTCGAGGCTATGCCACTTCGGACGGAACGACGAAGACGGTCATGGATATGTCCGCCGCCCTTGGAAAAATTCCGGTAGAAGTAAATGACTATCCCGGATTCGTCGCCAACCGGATACTCATGCCAATGATCAATGAAGCCATCGAAACATTGTTCGAGGGCGTGGCCGGTGTTGAAGAAATCGACACTGTAATGAAACTGGGAATGGCTCACCCGATGGGTCCGCTTCAGCTTGCGGACTTTATCGGATTGGACGTTTGCTTGTCTATATTACGCGTAATGCAAGACGGATTCGGCCGACCGAAATATGCTCCTTGTCCGTTATTGGTGAATATGGTGACCGCCGGAAAACTAGGCCGCAAATCCGGAGAAGGATTTTACAAGTACACTCCCGGTTCTAAAGAATTGGTCGTTTCGCCTTCTTTTGCCTAAGAAAGAACATTCACATTCATCAATTCCTCTATTTCTTCGGCTTCAACAGGAATCGCCGCCATCAAATCCACCGGCCCTTGGTCGGTGACCAAGATGTCGTTTTCCAACCGGACGCCGAATCCTTCTTCTGGAATATAAATGCCGGGCTCACAAGTAAATACCATCCCTGATAGCATTGGTGTGTAGCGACTGCTCAAGTCATGCACATCCAGCCCCAAATGGTGTGAAGTGCCATGCATGAAATACTTTTTATACGCAGGTGACTCGGGGTTTTGATCCCTAACTTCCAGTCTTGTGATAAGGCCCAATTGGATTAATTCTTCTTGCATCAACAATCCGACTTCCTTGTGATAATCGTCTATTGTCGTTCCGGGAACAAGTAATTGAATGGATTCTCG
>JAHDCE010000655.1 GCA_020630045.1 Saprospiraceae bacterium
TTAAAACTATTTTGAGTATAACTTGAGATAGAATTCGTTTTAGAAAAGCTGAATCTGCATGTTGTTATACACACCCAATACAAGTGGATATTCTTAATTTCAAGTATATTCCGTACCTTTGCACCAGAATTCAGGAACCGGGCGGGTAGAGTATGGATTTTGGTGATGTGGGATAACCCCCTTTTTACAACTTACACTTCGGACTTTCATTCATTCCTTCCTTTTCGATTTCTTTCTTATTAAACACCTAGAGGATTCCTAGGATAAATCCGGCCGTGCGCGCGGCCAAGCAAGATGAATGCATCATGTCTGACGAAATCGTAGAAGTAGAAGAAAAGAAAATCACTTTCGAAGAACTGGGCCTCAAGCCCGAAATTTTAAAAGCATTAGGCGAAATCGGATTCGAACATCCGACTCCGATCCAACAAAAAACCATTCCGCACCTCATTGAAGCGGAAAGTGACCTGATTGGATTGGCACAGACCGGAACCGGAAAAACCGCCGCTTTCAGCCTTCCTATTATCCACCAAGTTGATACCGAAGAAAAATCGCCGCAAGCGATTATCCTGAGTCCCACCCGCGAATTGTGTCTACAAATTGCCAACGACATCAAGGACTTCACCAAGTATCTGCCGCAACTCAAATCAGTTCCTGTATATGGAGGGGCGAGTATCGAAAAACAAGTCAAAGGCCTGCGGGCAGGAGCGCATATCATCGTCGGTACACCCGGACGAGTATGCGATATGATTCGCCGCAAAAAACTCAATTTGACGGAAGTCAAATACGTAGTGTTGGACGAAGCCGACGAAATGTTGAGCATGGGTTTCAAAGATGAACTCGACTTTATCCTAGCGGAAACACCGGAAGAAAAACAAAGTCTCTTGTTCTCCGCCACTATGCCCAAAGAATTGCGACGCATCGCTAAAAAATACATGAGCGATCATGAAGAAATCGCAGCGGCAGGCAGCAACCAAGGAGCAAAAAATGTAGCTCACCTGTTTTGCTTTGCCAGACCTAGGGACAGATATCCCGCTCTTAAGCGAATCGCGGACATCCACCCGGAAATATATGGTATTGTTTTCTGCCGCACACGAGCGGAAACCAAGGACGTCGCCGAAAAATTGATGGGAGACGGATATAGTGCCGACGCCCTACACGGCGATTTGAGTCAAGCTCAACGGAGCCATGTCATGCACAAGTTCCGTTCCAAGCACATCCAAATCCTAGTAGCGACTGATGTAGCTGCAAGAGGAATCGATGTGAATAATTTGACCCACGTCATCCATTACGGATTACCCGAAAATTCCGAAGCTTACATCCACCGTAGCGGACGAACCGGACGTGCCGGTAAAAGCGGTACTTCAATCGCCATCGTACATACTAGAGATGGACGAAAACTGAAGGACATCGAACGTAAAGTGGGTAAGAAATTTGAAAAGCGACCCATCCCGGATGGCCGCCTTGTTTGCGAACGTCAATTGTTCCATTTTATTGACAAAGCCAAAGCCGTCGAAGTCAATGAAAAGGAAATGGAATCTTTCCTTCCGATGATTATGGAAAAATTCGAAGGACTCGATCGCGATGAAATCATCCGTCGATTCGTTTCTTTGGAATTCAATCGTTTCCTAGATTATTACGGAGGCAAAAGAGATCTTAACGCCGCAGAAGGTGACGGTACGGAAAAAAGAAAAAAAGGACGGGTCGAATACGATCGCTTTTACATCAATTTGGGAGCCAAGCAAGAACTCACCCCTCCTCGTTTAATGGGAATATTAAATGATTATGTAGGTGATAAATCCATGAGGATCGGACAAATCGAAATCCTCAAAAAATTCTCTTTCTTCGAAATCGATAACGATTATACAGAAATATTATTGAGCTCGGTAGGAGATGGCAAAGAGTGGCAAGGCTACCATTTCCTAGTAGAGAAAGTCAAACAACAATCTCGAAAAGAGGGCAAACCTTCCGGAAAACGTAGAGGAAGAGGTGACCGTCGGGATGATGATAGAAGACCTTCTAGACGTAGAGACCGAGATCGCTCTTTCAGTAGAGATAAAAAGCGAAGAAAAAGGTTTTAACAAGGTATAGGAATTTCTGATTTCAGAATTTCCGCGATTCATCGTATTTTAGGGACTGTTAAGCGCATCGCTTAACAGTCTCTGTTATTTTACCAAAACTAATATCATTAAATGAAACAAATCAAATTATTAGCATTGCTGCTTGTCATTTTCGCCGTGGCTGGCTGTTCCGATGATGACGATCCGGGGTATCGTTCCGATTACGCTAACTTCCTGACCTTTTCTCCCGGCCAAGAAACGGATATCCGAACTGCTTTCATCGAAGCTACGAGCGACACCGAAATTTTCCTGACCGCAGG
>JAHDCE010000026.1:0-2289 GCA_020630045.1 Saprospiraceae bacterium
CACAATTTCATCCAAAAAAATTGAATGTCAATCGGTCACTTTGTACTTTGGTCGGAACTCATTACATTGTACATTATAGACAATCGACCGAGATGAAATCATTCACTTGCAATCAATGCGGATATTTTAACCACCACGAAGAGGAATATTGCTTCTATTGTGGACTTCCTGAATCACATAACCCGCAAGCAAAATTCAAACATGACCTTTCTACCCTCAGTACCCTTGAGGAAATCGACAAGGAGACGCCCCTCCAACATTGGATGCGGGTGGAAGGACAACACCAACTCAATGTCCCAAAGAACAAGCCTTTCTATCGAAAAAAATCTTGGGGAATTTATTTCCTGATTTTCCTTTCCATATTTATAGTCCTGATATTTTTCTTGAACACTCGATTACTCATCCTCTTTTTGGTGATTGGATTAGCGGGATCTTTTTTCGGTTCTTACTTCATTTATGATTTGATGGAGCACCTGAGTTCTGATGCGAAAAATTTCTTGGATTCTATATTTTCCAAACTGGGATTTTTCCAAAAAAAATCCTATAAAAAGAGTTTCAACAAAAGGAAAGACAAGCTCATCTTGTCCTATCGGGAAACATTAAAAAAGGAATTGGTGGAAGCCCAAGAAAAACTGGATGTCGTATTGAAAAACAAGCGGTTTGTCTCCTTAGAATATTATGGCAATGACAAATTGAATCTACTGCAATTGTTAGAATCCACTATCGAATCCATCCAAGTATTCATTAATCGGATCAAGAGTAAAAAACTGAAGATTGAAGCCCATTTGCTGGAAAATAAACTAGAAGAACTCACCCTCGAATACCAGCGATTCCAAGAAAAACGCCCGGATGAATTCTTCGAAAAACACATCAACCAAGTCAGGGAGCTACTCAACAGGAACAGACAAGGGTTGCACGAAGCGGAACAATTGACCGAAGTCAGTGAGGATGTCGTATCAGCGATGCGTTCCCTCAATAAAGAACTCAATGACTTTTTGGATTTCTTGGTACGTAGACGCGTGTTGGAAGCTACCAGAGGCAGCTCTTTCCTCGAATTGCCTTCCGGCGAAGCCCATCCCGAAACGGATGGTTTGCTCCACTCCACCCTTTTCAGATTAGAAGATTTCAACGCGGTTGATGAAGTTCAATTGTTGCTGGATGAAAAAGAGCTGCTCCAAGAAAAATTGCATTCCTTGGAATTGGAAAAAAGTATGCTGAATCGAAATTGACGAACTTGTACAATATGAAACAAACCATTCTTCTCCTAGGAATTTTGCTAGGAACATGCTGGTCTATAAACGCCCAACAAGGTTCTCTCCTTGTGGAAACGCCCGAAGGGCGACTTATCCTTTCGGAAAAAGGAGCTTCCCATTTCGCCAAATTGGCGATTTCTTGTATCCATCGGGAATATCCGAACAAGCTCAGCCAATTGTTGACGAGTGAGGAATGGGTACAAGAGCCCAAGGAGTTGCATCCGGCGTTTTATGGCTGTTACGATTGGCACAGTTCGGTACATGGCCATTGGATGCTTATCCGTCTATTGAAAACGTTTCCCGATTTGCCGGAAGGCGAAAAAATCAGACACATGCTCAACCAAAACCTCACCCGCCCCAACATCGAAAGGGAGGTGGAATATTTGCTCAATGAAAGTAAATCGTGGGAAAGGATGTACGGTTGGGCTTGGTTGCTCAAACTAGCGGAAGAGTTGCACGACTGGGACGATATCGACGGGAAAAATTGGAAGGCGAACCTCCAACCCCTAGTAGATGAGATCGTCAAAAAATACATGGAGTTCCTACCCATCCAACAGTATCCGGTGAGGACGGGTGTACATCCGAACACGGCGTTCGGTATGAACTTCGCTTATGATTACGCCGTTAAAGCGGGCCTAGATGATTTTAGAAAATTGCTCGTGCGACGAGCGGTGGATTATTACATGAACGACAAGAAGTATCCGGCAGAATGGGAACCCAGCGGCGAAGATTTTTTGTCCGCCGCCTTGGAAGAAGCCGCTTTGATGCAAAGAGTCTTGCCACCACCGGCATTCAAAAAATGGTTTAAAAAATTCTTGCCAAAAAAGCAGTTGGAGTCACTACTACGTCCAGCTGATGTAGCGGATCGAACCGATCCGAAAATCGTACATCTCGACGGACTCAACCTCAGTCGTTCTTGGTGTTGGTACCGCATCAGCCGATCCATGTCCGCCAAACAAGAAAAAAAGATATTGAAGTCGGTTTCCAACCATTTGGATGCGACATTGCCCTATATTGCGAACTCGCATTATGTAGG